>NZ_JBEYXK010000035.1:0-67837 GCF_040645035.1 Streptomyces sp. NPDC046876
CCGTGGATGGCCCGGCCCTCCCGCGAGTACGATCAGGCGCCCTCGCCGAGCACCCCGCGGATCAGTTCCCTCTGCTCCTCGGACAGATAGGGGTCCTGGACGTCGACCGCCCGGCCGTCGACGGTGATGCGGTAGTGGTAGCCGTCCGCCGTGGACGCGACGGCCCGGTGCGCCAGTTCCTCCCACCGCGGGGCGTCCTTGCGGCCCGTGGTGTCGAGGGCGCGCTCCTTCTCGCCCCCGGCGAAGCCCCCGGAACGGGTGACAGTGATCAGCACGGTCCTCTCTCCTTCCTGGTCGGGTCCTCGCCGCGCGACCCCGCAGGGGGCCGCCGCAGCGACGGCGGCACGGCGGCCGCCACCACCGCTGCTGCCCCGCATCCCGGCCGTCTCCCGGCCCGAAGCCCCGGACACCCCGAAACGTCCGGAAACCGCCACTGCGTGGCTGGCAGACGCGGTGTCGGCGGCCGCACCGCCGATGACCGGCGGCTCGATGCCCTGACAACGAGGCTCATCCCGCACTAAAGCTTCGGCAGCAGCACCCGACTGGTGCGTGGGGTCTGCGCGACCACGGCGAGTAGGTCGTCCCCCTCGACCCCTGCCGGTGCGGCGCCGCAGATCCGACTCCAGGCCTGTGTCGCCCGTACGGCAAGCGCAAGAATCGCCTCCGGGGAGATCAGGTAGAGATGCGGCACCGCGGCGGTTACCCCCTTGTCGAAGACGATGCCCCTGGGTGAGGCGATGACGCTGATGCTGCCGGCCGGCGGCTCGTCGGCTTGCTGGTCCCCAGCGCCTATTCGAGACACCGTACGCGGTGGAGCTACCACCTCCGGGTTAAAGCCGCCGAGGCAGGCCACGTCGAGGCCTTGGCCGCGGTCGCGCGAGTACGGGGGGGCGCGCAGGTGACCTGCACGGCGCCGAAACCCTCGCCCACCAGGCGGCTCCGAGGTCGTATCGGTGCGCACGGCTGCCGGAGACTGGCAGGGCGCGGAAGAACTCGCTCTTGAAGCCCTCGACGCAGGCCGCAGCTCCGAGCTAGGCCGTTTCTTAGCGATCACCTCGCGGCCCAGATGTGGATGGCTGCGAGGTGCAGGGCCGCCCGGTAGATGGTTGCCGTCTTGTCGTAGCGGGTGGCCAGGCCACGCCACTGCTTGAGCTTGTTGATGCACCGTTCGACGGTGTTCCGCTGCTTGTAGGCGGTCCTGTCGAAGGCCGGGGGCCTGCCGCCCTTGCTGCCGAGGCGTTTGCGGTTGGCGATCTGGTCGGCGGGTTGCGGGATCACCGCCCGGATTTTGCGCCTGCCCAGGTGCTCGCGGATCGCGCGGGACGAGTAGGCCTTGTCGGCCAGCACGACCGTGGGACGGGTGCGAGGTCTGCCTTTGGGCCTGGCCACCCGGATCGCGGCCATGACCTGGGTGAACGCCGGCGCGTCACCGGCCTGGCCGGGTGTGACGATGAAGGCCAGCGGCCGGCAGAGGCCGTCGGCAGCGAGGTGGATCTTCGTGGTCAGTCCGCCGCGGGACCGTCCGAGGGCATGGTCGGTCGGCTCACCGGCCGGGGCCCCTTTTGACGGGCCCCGGCGGCGTGCTGGTGGGCGCGGACGATGGTTGAGTCGACGGCGACGACCCAGTCGAGGTCGCCTTCGGCGTCGGCCTGGGCGAGCAGGGCGGCGAAGACGCGGTCCCACGTGCCGTCGATCGCCCACATCCGCAGCCTGCTGTAGGCGCCCTTCCACGAGCCGAACCGCTCGGGCAGGTCCATCCACGGCGTCCCGGTGCGGTACTTGAACGCGATCGCATCGATCACCTGCCGGTGATCACGCCACCGCCCACCCCGCTTCGGCGTCCGGTCCGGCAGCAACGGCTCGACCCGCGCCCACTGCGCGTCAGTCAACGACACACATCAACCAACGATCCGATGATCCGAGAGAAACGGCCTAATGCATCTGGCCCTGCACGTGGACGAGGCCGGGGACCATCATCGCGCCGAAGCCCTGGCCCGGAAAGCCGTCGCCGCGGACGAGCCCTGGCTCTTCAACCGGCTGTCCTGGGCGCGGGAGGACGCCGGGGGCCGAGAGCGTGCCGAAGCCTACGCCGGCGAGGCTGCTGCCGCTGGACGCACCCAAGCGCTGACCGAGCTTGCCATGCTGAGGAAGCAGCAGGCCAACGACTGCAAGTCAGCTGAGGCCCTCTTCCGAGAGGCTGCCGCTGCCGGTGAGGTCCGCGCGCTGGACGAGCCGGCGCGGCTCCATGAGGAGGGTGGTGACCGCGAGGGCGCTGAAGCCCTCTACCGCGAGGCCGCCGCTGCCCGTGAAATCCGCGCGCTCACCGAACTGGCGGATCTTCACAAGAAGGACGGTGACCACGAGGGATCGGAAGCCCTCTATTTACCGGGAGGCCGCGGACACGGGCGGTCTGGATATGGGCACGTCCATGGCGTCACGGGCTGGGTCCGGACGGTACGACCACCGCACCCTGGGATCCGAGCACGGAGTAGGCGGCCGATGCCCGCCTTGCCCCGACTTGCCCAGCAAGCTCATCCGCCATATGGAGTGCACAAGCCCACCCGAGGGTGCCTGAGCGCCGTACCTGGCCCGCCTGGCCAAGTAGGCGCTCAACAACTTGCCGGGGAGGAGAAGCGCGCCAGGCCCTTCGAGGTAAGGCGGGCAGTTTCAAGCTCGGCAGTGGATTTTCGCAGCGTCCCGTCGGCCGGTGCCTGGTGCGCCTGCTGCCTGAGGCATTCGAGCTCTGTGTCGGCCGAGAGCCCGAAGGCACCGCCACGATGGGCGGCATGTAGGACGCGCGGCTCTGGCCGCCTGCTTCCGGCTCGCCGGCTTGAGAAGAAGCGGCTGGCGCCCTTCCGCCGCGGGGCGGGTGGCAAGGGCGCCGGCCTACCGAGAACACACCCCGAAGTGAGACTCGGCCGGGATTCTGTCGGGGACGCGCTCCAGCGGGGAGTTCGGTGGCTCATCGCAGTAGAGGGTGCAGTCGGGACCTGTCGGTTTTCGAGGTCGCGGACACGGATTTCAGGCTCGGCTGCATTCCTGTCCGAGCGCGACGAGACGTGCGCCGCGGAACGAGCTATGCACCCTCGTTGTCACCGCGCAGGGAATGGATCATGCTCTGGAGGATCCGAAACGCCTCTGACTGCTCCGTCTCGGTCAGGCCGGCCAGCATTCTGGCCTCGACGGACCGGACGGCTGCGCTCGCCTTCTCGAGGCTTCGTCGGCCGCGAGGCGTGAGCCGCGTGGGAAGCGCCTTCCCGACGGGTGCCTCCGCAGGCCTGGTCACGTAGCCGTCTCGCTCCAGGGCCTGGAGTAGCACGTTCATTGTCTGCCGTGTCACGAAGGCGCCCCGCGCGAGCTCGGAGTTCGACAAGCCCGGTCGTTGCGCCAGCAGCTCGAGGCAGGAGTAGTGCGTCACGCTCATCCCGAGCGGCCGCAGCACTTCCTCCATGGCCGCGCGCAGCGCGCTCGACGCTTCTTTGAGCAGGTAGCCCAGTGACGTCTGCAGGTCGACGCCGACACCTTCTTGACTCATGTCAGCATTCTGACATAGGTTGCTGCATGTCAGAAAACTGACACGCAAAGAAGGAGTGCCATCATGCCCGCAACCGGCCCCGACTTCATCTCGCTCCAAGTGCGCGACCTCGACGCTTCGCAGGCGTTCTACGAGCAGTACCTGGGCCTCGTCCGCTCGCCGGCCGGACCTGCGCACGCCGTCGTCTTCGAGACGAAGCCGATCGCGTTCGCACTCCGCGACGTCATTCCCGGCACCGACCTCGCATCCGTCGCTCAGCCCGGCATCGGTGCCGCGATCTGGCTCCACGCCACCGACGTCCAGGCCATCCACGACGCGCTCGTCGCCGACGGTCACACCATCGTCTCGGCACCGATCGACGGTCCCTTCGGCCGGACCTTCGCCTTCGCCGACCCCGACGGCTACCACGTCACGCTCCACGACCGCGCTTGATCGACCAAACGCCACCGGACGCTCACGGACGGTTGCGCCCCAGACTCGTGGGACGCCACCTTCTGCTCTGCTGACCCGACGATGTTCTGCCAGCGGGATGACCTCGGCTGGGAAGTGGCCTGCCAACAGTGCGGCGATTTGACTTGGCCATCCGCAGGGCCGGGATGAAGTGCCGCTGCGCGATTCATGGTGTCCGGTGTCCACGGCGCTCCATCAGGCGACGCGGGAGTTCGGCGGTGACCGCGAACAAGCCTCGGCCGACCTCGTCGGTGTCGGGATAGGAGCCGTGCGGGAGCGGCACGGCCCGGCGGGTCAGGCAGCGGGCGACCGAGGAGGCCCGTCAGGTCCCGCCGCCGTACTTCGCATCCCATCGATGTGTTTCGTCGGCGGCCTGCGGTCATCGCCGCCGGCGCACCGCTTCGCGGTCCACGCACTGGCACCTTGATCCACCCGCGTCGGGGTCATGCTCGTCGTCGACTGCGACGAGGGCGTTCGCTGGGACGATCCCGTCGAAGTCCCGGCCCAGCGCCGCCATCCGCGTCAGTGTGTCGGCACGGTCGGCTGCGAGGTGCTCGCGGAGGGTCGCACGGTCTCAAGGGCCGTGCTCGGCATAGACGCGCAAGACGCGCGAGACGCGCAGGGGAGCATCGCTCATGTGTTCGACGTTATGAGTGCGCGATCCGGCGAGTCCCCGCATCTGTTTCGGAATTCGGCAGATGTGGCGGGATGCCCGGGTGCCGCCGGCCGGCTGGTCCGGCTCTACCCCAGGGCGGCGTTCTCGTTGTCCAGCAGATTCAGCAGCTGCGCCCGGTGGAGGGCGGCGACCGGCTCGAGCAGGTCGGGGTGGCGCAGCAGGGGCGCGGCATCGTGTTCGCGGTCGCCGGGGCGGGTGAGACGGGTGGTCTCACCGGCCTGGCCGTGGTCGACGAGGTGCTGGGCGTCGACGGCGAGGGCGGGGGTCGCGAGGAGGCAGGCGGCCCAGCTGACAATGGTTTCGTCCACCCAGGTCCGCCAGCCGCTCTCGGTGTCGTCGGCGCCGTGGTCGGCGCCGGTCAGCCAGTCCAGCCTGGCGCTGCCGCCCGGGCCGAGGAGGTGGAGGAGCTCCGCGTCGAGCGGGGTCGGGTACCGCAGCGCGGCGGCGACGGTGACGGCCTGCCGGGCCTGGGCTTCGGCCAGGGCCTGGCTGAACGCGCCCGGGGCGGGTGGGAAGGCGGTCAGCAGCCAGCGGGTGCCGGCGGCTATGACGGGGGTGAGATCGGCGGACACAGCGGTTTCCTCGGGGGCGTGCTCGCCCTGGCCCGTGCCGGGTCCGCGAGCTGCGGCGCGAAGCTGCGCCGCTCCGCTCGTAGGGCGACCAGCGTAGCCGGAAGCGACAGGCGCGCGGCATGACGCACGTCACCGTCCTTCCCGGGGCGGCGGGCCCGGACGCGTACCCGTGGGCCCGCCGCCCCGGACGGGGGTTCAGGACTTGCCGCGGCCGGTCACGAAGTCGCGTGCCCGGTCCACCAGACCGGCGCCTGGTGCGAGGAGTTTGCTGGCCATGGGGGTGCTCGGTGCGGCGGGGTGCGGGCGGGTGGGTGCCATGGATTTGGCGCGGCGGATCTTGTCACCGAGGTCGTCCAGCTGCTGCGGGGTACAGGCCCTTCTCAGCATCGGGAAGAGGTTGGTCTCCTCGTCCTGGACGTGGGAGGCGACCTCGTCCATGAGCTGCCGGATGAGCGGGCTCATCTGTGCGTCGTCGGGGCCCATCTTCTCCAGCTGCTTGAGCATCTTCTCCACGCGGCCGTGGTCCTCGATCTCCTTGTCCGCCATCGCTCCGCCGCCCTCGACGTGCTCGCGTACCGCAGGGTAGAGGTACTGCTCCTCGGCGACCGAGTGCCGCACCAGCTCGATGGTCATCTCGTCGATGAGATTGCGGAGCTCCTGACCGCCGCCGGTCATCATGCCCTGGATACGGCTGAACATCTCCTCCACCTCGCGGTGGTCGGCCATCAGCTCGTCGATCACATTTCCGCCGTGTCCCATGTCGCCTCCGTGTGTGCTCGGGGTCGGGCCGCTCCGGCCCGATCCGATCGGTTCCCCGCCGGACCTCGATGCGCCCGGCCGCGCGGGGCGTCTCACCCACGTGGAGGAGGCAGTCCGCTTGGGTGGGCGCCCAAGCGGCCAGGTCGTATGACGGTCGCATGACGGCTCCGCCCGGTGTGCTGACCGCCGTAGGAGGACTTCTGGGTGCGCTGAAGCCCTGCCTGCTCGGCACGGTCAGCCTGCGACGGCCGGCTGGAGAGGGAAGATCACAGCCGTGCCGGTCAGGTCGAGCAGTCGCAGCATCCGGTGGCTGGGAGCGGCGAGGCCGAGCGTGTGGCCGAAGGCAGATACAGGCCGGTCAGGGGCTTGATCACGCTCGTTTCCACCCGGACGCATCCGTCCAGGACTCCAGCCACTCCCGCGCATTGACCAAGTCCGTCGTCATCGGCACGAGCTTCCACGGAGCCGTCAGAGCATGGTCGGCAAACAGCTGCTCCAAGAGGTCACGCCGTCCTGGTACGGGCGTTGCAGCAGCTCCTCGCCTTCCTGCTGCAGGACGTCGAAGGCCGGGAAGTAGGCCGGCCACCGGGCACCCAGGGCCGCCCGGGCGCCGCGGGCGCGGGCAGCGGCCCGGCGCTGCAACGCCTCGAACGACATCCGGCCGGCCTTGACGTCCCACACGACCAGTTCGCCGTCGAGGACCAGGCCGTGCGGCCACTGTTCCTCGCCGGCGGCCACAGGTCCGGCCACCGCTCCTGGACCAGCACCCCGCGGCGGGTCTGCACCAGCACAGTGCCGCCGGGCCGTCGGCGCCCGGCCCGGCAGACGGGGCGGGGCCGAGCGGGTGAGAACGGCGCGGCGTGGTCACTCTGTGAGGCTGGTCGGCCGCGGGCGTGCCCACAATGGCCGCTGCACTGTGGTCGGCGGGCCGCCCGAGGGGTCCTGTTCCGCCTGGGCGCCGCCCTTGTCCGCAGAGCAGTCCGTACTCATGTCCGGGTCAGGTCGGGAAACGGCGAGCGGCCGCGGTCACGCGCCCGGCCTCCAGGCAGGCCTTCGGGAGGCGCTACGTGAATGGCAAGGGCTGGACCCGCGAAGGACGGGGCGCGACGCGGCGCAGAGCGGGGCAGGTGGTCCTGGCGTGCCTGGTCCTGTCGACGGTTTCAGGCTGCGAGTACACGTGGAAGAGCTTCCCCCGTCTGGGCATGCCCGCCCCCGCCACGGAGGAAGCGCCCAGGATCCTGTCGCTGTGGCAAGGGTCCTGGGCGGCGGCGCTCGTCGTGGGGCTCCTCGTGTGGGGGCTGATCCTCTGGGCAGTGATCTTTCACCGGCGCACCAGGACCACCGTCGAGATCCCTCCGCAGACCCGGTACAACATGCCCATCGAGGCCCTGTACACCGTGGTTCCTCTGATCATCGTCTCCGTCCTCTTTTACTTCACCGCCCGTGACGAGGCCAAGCTCCTGAGTCTCTCGGCCAAACCGGCCCACACCATCAACGTGGTCGGCTTCCAGTGGAGCTGGGGTTTCAACTACATCGAGGACGTGGACGGCAGCGCAGGCACCGGTGACGCGAAGGCCGACCACAACCTGAGGGTCATTCCTGCCAGGTACAGCACCGCCTTCCCGCCGGGCGCCGAGGGTGTGTACGACGTCGGCATCCCCGGCAGCCGCAACCCCCAGACGGGCAACCCGGGGCCCACCCTCTGGCTTCCCAAGGGCGAGAAGGTCCGCTTCGTCCTGACCTCCAGGGACGTCATCCACTCCTTCTGGGTGCTCCCGTTCCTGATGAAGCAGGACGTGTTCCCAGGGCACAACGTCAATGTCTTCGAGGTGACACCCAGCGAGGAGGGCACCTTCAGGGGCAAGTGCGCCGAGCTGTGCGGCGTCGACCACTCCCGCATGCTCTTCAACGCCAAGGTCGTCTCACCGGCGCGCTACCGGCAGCACCTCGCGGAACTGGCCGCCGCGGGCAAGCGCGGCTTCATCCCCGCAGGCATCGAGGTCGCCGAACCGGTCAAGAACTCCGAACCGCGCAAGCTGTAGACAGCCGGGGCGGCGGCGCATCGGGACCCGGCACGGGCGGCGCGGCGCCGCCGTCACCCCCCTGGCCGTTGGGCCGACCGCGGCCAGGCCCCGGCCCTTCCCACGCCGGGCGGGACACCGGCCTCCTCCTGGGCGGCGCGCAGCGACTTGCCCGCAGGGCGCCGGCCATCGCCGACGATCACGCTGCGGAGCGGAGCCTGCAGCCACAGGGCCGATCGACCGGCCGGGTCGCGGTCGAGGCGGTCAGCTTCGGCACGCCAGGCGTGCTGGTGGTCGCTCCGGGGAGGAGTCCGAAGCGCTCGCAGGAGCGCGGCAGGCCGTGTGTCGCGGGCACCGATGCCCGGTCCGCCGGTCCATCGTGGTCCCATGACCACCACGCGCCTCGCCTGCCTCTGAACGCCCATGCGTGAAACTCGGTACGGAGCTCCGCACGTCACCCCGGCCTTGCTGACCATGCACTGGCGGCAGCAGACGCTGGTGCACTGGCGCTATCCGCCCGAAGCCGTCCAGGCTGTGCTGCCGCCAGGGTTGCTCGTCGACCTGTTCGACGAGGCCGCGTGGGTCAGCCTCACGCCCTTCGTCATGCGGTCCGTCACAGTGCTGCGGGCTCCTCTGCCGCCTCCCGTCTTCCCGGAGACGAACCTGCGGACCTACGTCCGCCTGCCCGACGGCCGCCGCGGTCTGTGGTTCTTCTCGCTCGACGTCACCAACCCGCTGATGCTCGCGGCCCGTGCGATCGGGATCCCGTACCACGTGGCCGCCCTGTCGATCGAGTCCCGGGGGTACGAGGTCGGCTATTCCGGGCGGCGCCGCTACGGCGACGCCTCCTACCGGCTGCGCGTCCGCGCAGGCGCGCCCTTGAAGGCACTGGACCCGCTTGACGACTGGCTTACGCATCGGTGGGCCGCGTTCTCCCGCCGCGCCGGGCGCCTGTGGCTCACCCCGGTGGAGCACGAGCCCTGGCCCCTGCGCCGAGGAACGATCCTGGAACTGAGCCAAACCCTCACCCGTAGCGCGAAGCTCCCCGACCCCGACAGCGAAGCACTGGTTCACACCTCACCCGGGGTGGGACCGGTACGCATGGGGCTGCCGCGGCTCGTGGGATGACACCGACAACGCGGTTGGTCAACGCGGCTGCGCATGGGCGTCCTGCGGGACGTGGCCGGTCATACCGAGGGCCCTGTGTGCTGCTCAGCTGGTGCGTCCGCCCAGGTCGCCGCCCGTCGTCCCGTTCCCTGGCGTCTCCGGTGCGCCTGCCACCGCGGCCGGTGATCATTGAGACAACCCGCGACCAGCGTTCTCTTGAGTGGTGTCCTGCCCGCCAGCGCGGATTCGGCCACCCCGGGAGATAGGGGTGCACGACCTCTTCCTCGGCGGTCTCGGGTACGGCCAGCAGGTGGACCAGGCGCCGGAAGGCGACCGGTGCGTACATCTGCCGGTGCTGTTCGATGACACGGTCGCTGGGCGGCCTCTCACCGTCGTGCAGGCGCTGCTGCATCTGCTCGAACCGCTCGGGGGCCTCGCGGACGTAGCCCCCCAAGAGTGGTCAGATCGATCTGCGTGTGGTCAGGTTCACAGGGCCCGCCAGGCGGGCCGTCCCCGCAGTCCGAGACGTCAAGCTACACGTGTGTGCACTCTCCCGCGCATGAACACCACCAGGGACGGCGAGCCCTGCCCCCTCTGCCACGCACCGCTGCTCCTGGACCTGCTGCAGGTGCGCTCTGCGCAGTCCGACTTCCCCGTCGCCGAGCGCGTCACAGGGCGCCGGTGCTCCGGCTGCCAGGCGGCCCGGTCCGAGCAGTGGGTGGAGGTCATGCGAGACCGCTACGGCGACAGCTGATGGTGCCGTGCGAATGCTGCGCCCGCCCCGTCCCCACGAGCCCGGCCCGCCCCGGAGTTCCACTCCAGCCGACTCCACTGTCATCGAGCGCACATCAGCGCACGACTGCCCCAACCACCCGCCACCGCCGAGCACACCACGTCACCGACGCCCTTCAAGACGAACAGCCACCCTCGCCCCCGGCCACCGGGCCGGGGGCTTCGTGCTTCCCGGAGGAACTCACCGTGCCCACGTACGAGGCCCTGCCCCGCTTCACGGCCGACCTGGACCGCCTCGCCCCAAAACACCGACGCCGCTCCCGCCGGACCGTGACGGCCTTCGTCGGCAACCTGCGTACCGGCCGCTTCCGCGCCGCCTCTGCGAACACGTCGCGTCGATGTGTGCCGTGCAAGGCCCACACGCGCGGCGCGCAGAACGCGACGCCGAAGCGAAGGTGTAGGGGGTTCCCTCATGCTTCGGCCGGTCCGACACCGCACGCTGATCCGGGCAACAGGCTGCCTCGGCGGCGAACAGAACAGAACAGAAGGACACCCATGAGACGTCTCTCCGTAATCCGCAACGCAGGGCGCGCAGTGCTCGCGTCGGGAATCGTCGCGGTGCTACTGCCGGGCGGCGTCGCGCATGCCACGGATGCCGGACCGGGGCCGGCAGGCACGGCACCGATCAGCAACTCCGCCAACGGTGCGCCGTCGATCTCCGCCGACGGCCGCTACGTGGCTTTCGCTTCGCCGGCAAGGGATCTGGTGGCCGGCGACACCAACCGAGCCGACGACGTGTTCGTGCGCGACCGGCAGACCGGCGTCACCACCAGGGTCAGCGTCGACTCCGCGGGCAACCAGGCCAACGACGCGAGCCGGAATCCGTCGATTTCCGCCGACGGCCGCTACATCACGTTCGAGTCCTTCGCGACGAACCTGGTGGCCGGTGACACCAACCGCTACCGCGACATTTTCGTGCACGACCTGCAGACCGGTGAGACGACCAGGGTCAGTGTCGGGAACCACGGTGAGCAGAGCGACAGCGAGAGTTTCCATCCGTCGATCTCCGCCGACGGCCGGTTCGTCGCGTTCGACTCTCCCGCGTCGAACCTGGTGCCCGGCGACACCAACAACATCCACGATGTCTTCGTGCGCGACCGGCAGACCGGTGAGACGACCAGGGCCAGCGTCGATTCGAACGGTCGCCAGGGCGACGGCATCAGCCAACTGCCGTCGATTTCGGCAGACGGGCGTTACGTCGCCTTCTCCTCCGGGGCGAAGACACTGTCCCTGTTCCCCGACACCAACCGAGCGGACGACGTGTTCGTGCACGATCAGCTGACCGGGCACACCGACCGGATCAGCGTCGGTCCGGACGGCAACGAAGGCAATTCCGCCAGTCGCACGGCAACCATCTCGGCCGATGGCCGCTACGTCGCGTTCGAATCCACGGCGTCGAATCTGGTGGCGGGCGACACCGGCGGTCCGATCGACACCGACATCTTCCTCTACGACCGGGTTACCCGGACGACGACGCAGGTGAACCTTGGTCCCGATGGCCTGAGCGACAGCGGAACCCCCGGCCAGGAGCGGACGACGCTCTCCGCCGACGGCCGCTACATCGCGTTCGTGTCCGGCGAGGACAAGCTGGTGGCCGGCGACACCAACTCACGCTGGGACGTGTTCGTGCGCGACCGGCTGACCGCCACCACGACGAGGGTCAGCGTCGCCCATGACGGCTCGCAGAGCGATGGGTACAGCTACAGTCCCTCGATTTCGGCCGACGGCCACCACGTCGCCTTCACTACCGACGCGACGAACCTGGGCGGTGACGGCACCAGCCGGAAGCCCAACCTGTACGTACGCGACCTCGGCAACTGAGGTGGCGGCCGCCGTGGCGTGCTCAATCACGCGCCGCGGCGGCCCAAACGCCGGCCAGAGCAGCACGACCGGAGACGCCGACCTTTGCGTAGACCCGGCCCAGGTGGACTTCGATGGTCTTGGGACTCAGATGCAGCCGGAGGCCGATGTCCCGGTTGGTCAGGCCGTCCGCGACCAGGTTGACGATCTCGACCTCGCGGGCGGTCAAGTCGAACCGCTCGGCTCCGCTTTCGGGCCGGGGGCCGCGCGCGTTCAGGCGCCGCTCCTCGCGCGCGACCTGCGGCAGGAACAGTTGCGCATCACACCGGGTGAACAACGCGCGGGCGGATGCGAGGTGTGCGCGGGCCTGGTCGGTCGCCCCGCTGCGGCCGAACGCCGTCGCGGCGAGCAAGTGCGCCCGCCCGGCCTCCACGGCCACCCCGATCCGGCCGAACATGCCGGCAGCGGCGACAGCGAGCGGTGCGGCTGCCGCCGGGTCCGTCGGCAGCATGGCGATCGCGCGGGCCTGCTGTGCGATGGCGGTGCGCAGGGGAAGCTCAAGCCGGCCGGCCGCGACCTCCGCTCGTCCGGCCCATGCCGCGGCCGCGGCAACCCGGCCGGCCGCGACCTCCGCCTCCGTGAGGATCAGGTACACCAATGGCCTGGTGCGCACGCCCACCGCGGGCAGCTCGGCCCCACCGCCACTGGTGAGCAGCAGCTCGATGCAAGCGTGCGGATCACCCGAGTGCAACATTGCCTGCGCAAGCATCGCCTCTGCCTGGCCACTGCGCCAGGAACTCATGGCCGTCACCTGGTCGTCGGCGACGACGGCTTCCTTGCCCAGGCGGACCGCCTCGGCCAGGTCACCGCGCCAGGTGGTGATCCAGCACCCGAAGGTCAACGCCATGACCCGCAGCTCCTCGCTGCCGGTGAGTTCCGCCGACTCCAGGCTGTCGTCGAAGCAGGTCGTCGCCGCCGCCAGCTCGCCGAGGTAGGCATGCACCATCCCGCGGAGCGCGGTCAGCAGCGCGATCTTGTGGGACTGTCTGCTCGCGCGAGCCAGTTGCAGGCCACGGCTCATGTGCCGGCTCGCCGCCGTGAGCCGGTCGGCGGAGACTTCCGACCAGCTCAGCCAGAACGCCGCATCGATGTCGCGGACCAGGTCGCTGTCGGGCAGCGCGTCCAGGAGTGCGGCCGCCTCGTCCAGCCGGTCCGCCCGCCGGTCGATGAGCGTTGCGGCCGACAAGGCCGTCGCCAGCAGCATCGGATCCCCGACTTTCCGCGCGGCGGCGATCGCCTCGGCCACCCGGTCCTGGCCGTGCTCGCGTTCGACACTTTCACCGGCAACGAGCGCGACGAGCAGGACGGCCGCCGAGTGGGCGTCAACACCTTCGACGCGTTTCCACTCGCTGTGCAGCATCGCCCTGGCCTCGGTGTAGCGCCCGAGGATCTGCTCCACCGTCGCACAGGCCCGCGCTGTCTGGGCCCGTATCCGGGTGAGTTCGGCAGGCAGGAGCCGGAGCACCTCCTGCATGGTTTCCCTGGCCTGCCGCAGATCGCCCGTGGCGCCGAGTACGTGTGCCAGCCGGCCGAGCAGGATCAGGCGCTGCGGCGTGGCCGACTCCGAATCGGGGAGCAACCGGATCGCCGCCCGCAGGAAGTGCCCGGCGGTCGCCGGCGTGGTGTGCATCGTCGCCTCGGCCGCCTCCGTGAGCGCCGCCACCGCCTCGAGGTCACCGCGGACGGCGGATCGCTCCACGTGCCGGGCGAACTCGGCCGGCGGCGCGCCCCGGCTCCGGAGCGCCGACGCGGCCCGACCGTGTGCCTGAAGCCGCCAGCCAGGACCGGCGTCCTGGTAGGCGACGCTGCGCACCAGCGGATGCCGGTAGCGGAACCGGCCGGTCGCGCCGTCCAGCCGGACCAGGTCACGCTCGGCGAGCCGGTCGAGCGCGGCGAGCACGGACCCGGCGTCCATTTCCGCCGTTTCGGCGATCGAATCAGCCTCGAAGTCGTCACCCACGACGGCGGCGGCGTGCGCGACGACTCGCTCTTGCGGGGTCAACGCGGCCAACTCGGCGGCGAGCACCGCGTGGACCGCCACCGGGATCGCCCCGTCGGGGTGGAGCGCCCCATCACCCACGGCGATACCCCGCTCACCGGCCCGCACCAGGGCTTCCAGGTAGAACGGGTTTCCGCCACTGGCCTGGTAAAGCTCTTCCCGCCGGGAACGGCCCAGACCTTCCGGCATGAGGTGGCCGGCATCGGCTTGGCTCAGCGGCCCGAGTTCCAGCAGCTCGACCACCCCGTCGGTCGCGGCGCGGGACAGCGCGTGCCACAGCCGCAGCGACGTCTGCCGGGGCCTGCCTGCCAATGCCAAGAGCAGCCGGGCCTGGGGCGGGTGGCGCAGGAGGTGGTCGAGCAGCTCGACCGAACCCTCGTCCGCCCAGTGCAGATCGTCGAAGACGAGCACCAGCCCGGACGGCTCGGCGACCAGCTCCAGCAACGCCCGAACCGCCCGGTGTAGCCGGTACCGCTCCGCGTCGACCAGGTCGGCGGGGCCGGCGGCGGAAATCGCCGGGAAGACGGTGGCGAGAAGTGCGAGCTGCTGTTGCCCGAGGGTGGCGAGACGCTCCGGACCCAGCTCGGCGAGCTGGTCGTCCAGCGCGTTGACGAACACACCGAACGGGATGTGGGACTCGAACTCCGCCCCGCGTGCGCTGCGGACCGTCCAGCCTGCTGTGCCCGCGAGCTTCCCCAGCTCCGTCAGCAGTCGGCTCTTGCCGATCCCCGGTTCGCCGGTGATCGCGACGCACCAGCCGGCACCTTCGCCCGCCAGCATGGCGCGCAGGAGCGCGACTTCTCGCGCCCGGCCGGGAAATCCTTCGACGGGCTCCCTTCTCGCTTCGTCAGTCATGCTGGCGTCGACTCACTTTCCCTTCGCGACCAGGCGATGGTATCGACGCTCACTCGCCCTCGGCAGGCGGCCCAGCCGATCACCTCGTCCACATCGGACGGATGACGTGCTGGCCGAAGCAAGTTCCCCAACCCACGATCCCGCCAACGACCCACCCGCCGCGGCACATACCGTTGTAGTACCGGCCCCGTCTCAAGGGGAGCATGCGCGGGTGTTCGTGTCAGCGCGTTCTCTGGCAGCGGCGCAGAAGGTGGCCGATGAGGTGGCGGTGGACAGCGGCGCGAGAGTCGGGGCGTCCGCCTGCGATCTGGCCGACCCGGCCTCCATACGGGCCTTCGCGGAGGGGATCGCCGCCCACACGGACCGGGTGGACGTCCCGCTCCCGGGCGGACCCCGCGTTCTACGCGGCCAAGGCCGCCCAGGCCGGCTTTGCCGATGTCCTCCTCGCCCATCGGCTTCGGCCCGAGGGCATCCGTGTCATCTCGCTCTATCCGCCGGACTTCACCGACGGTGACCCGCTCCACCCCGCCTGGGATCACGCTGCCCGGAGCGCAGACAACCCGCTGACCGCCCAATCCGTGCTCGACTGCGTCCTGTTCGCGGTCGGGCAGCCGCGAGACTGCTTCATCCGCTCCTTCCACTTCAAGCAGATGTAGGCGCCCGCCCAGACCCCAGCACCCCCAGCGGCCCGCTGCGCGGCGGGCGGCCGGTGCGGGACAGACCCCCGTCCTATCCCCCACCGGCCGCCGGTGAACCTGCTTGGCCCTGTGCCCCGCTACGGGCGCGGTCGGTGATGTCCGGCTGCGTCTTTCGCGGCAGGCCGCCCGCGCGCAGGGCCTCGGCTGCGTGCTCCGGCATAGGGCCGGTCAGCGCAGGTCTGCCTCTGCCGCGCTGGTGGACTCACGTGTACCGGACGGCCTTCGTGGCTCCTGGCAGCGCTTCCTTGAGCCTCGTGCTGTGGTAACGGCAGGTGTGCACAGCCCTGTCGCTCTCCTCGAGGGTCTGCCGGTTGTGCTAGACGGGAGGAGTGCTATCGTCCGGCCGTCCCGAGGGCACTGTCGTTCAACGCGTCGGCGGTCTGAATCCGCGCCCGGCACGGCGATGACGCGGCCGTCTCTGCCGCGGCTGTGTCGGGGCCGACCGCGACGGCTAACGGCGCACCTGCCAAGGACGCAGCCGGCACGATCGCCGCAACGGCGACCCCTCGTCCGTTCGTCTTCGTCATCTCCAGCCTTCTTCGAACGCCCAAACCCATGCCCAGGCGAGTTCGGGCATACTGCCCGAACTCTGTGCCGGCTCCCCGGGAGCCGGGGCCGGGCTGGCCACCGTGAGTGACCTGGTGTGGGCCTGATCAGTGTTTCCGGGGTGAGTGAAACAGGGCGACGGTCCTGCGAGAAGATGTTTCGACCAGATTCGAAACGAACCTCGCCAGAGGCGGCAGCATGACCAAAATCTCTTTGAGCGCCCGCTCCCTGGCCGAAACCAGGTTCGTCATATCCCCCGTCATGCAAGCGGCTGCGATCCTGCACCCGCAGCGCCCGTCCGATCTGGTCCTGCCGGTCCAGCGACTACCGCTGCTCGAAGCAGTGCGCAGCGACATCCGCAGCTACGTCCCCGACTTTCTGACCCCGGCGCTTCCCGCAGCAGCCAATACGGGCGTCGCCGATGTGGACGCAGAGCTGCACCGCATCGCCACCACTCCCGCAGCCACCGTCGCCCGACAGCTGTCGAAACTCATCGACGCACAGGGCATCGCACCGACAGCGCACGTGCGACACCACCTGGAACAGGGTGAGCGGGCCATCGCTCAGCAGGCAGCCGATGAAATGGACGCCTTCTTCCGTACCGCCATCGCCCCGCGCTGGCCCGGCATCATCGCCGCGGCCGAAGACGACATCGAGCGCAGGGCCCGCCTCACGATGCGCCAAGGTCTGGGCGCTGCCCTGTGCTCCCTGCACCCGGGGATCCGCTACGACGGAGCCACATTGAGCCTGGCCAGCCCGGCCGCCCTCGATACGGAGCCCCACCTGGCGGCTCCGCTCATCCTTTTCCCTTCTCCCCTGGCGTCCCACTGGCTCCTCAACGCCGACCCCTGGCAGGAACGGCCGGCCTACCTCATCTACCCGGCAGGACGAACGATCGGCAACCCCACCCCGCATGGAGCGAAGTCCGCAACGCTCGCCCCCGTTATCGGACACACCAGGCTTCACCTGCTGACATCACTCGAGGCGCCCCGCACGACCACCGAACTGGCCGACAGCCACCGCCTGGCTCCATCCACTGTCTCCCACCACCTCAAAAGCCTCCTGCAGGCACGGCTCGTCTCACGTACCCGCACAGGAAAGCGCGTGTACTACCAGCGCACACCGCAAGCCACAGCCCTGATTCAGGCACAGAGGTGACGACGCCGTGGGCGGGCGCCGCGTGCGCGGTCCCGACGGTGCTGGTGGCCATCGAGCGGGTCCACAGCGGCGCCCACTACCGCTCCGACGTAGCAGCCGGCGCCGTGATCGGTGACGCGGCCGCCGCCATGGTCCGTGCGGCGCGCCGCCTCGTTCTCCGCTGCCGGCGATGACCAGGCCCGGTCGCCGGCCTACGAGCGGGTTGAGGGGAACAGTGAGCGCCCTGGAGCCGCCGTGTCGCGGCAGCGAGAGTCGGTGGCGGGCTCGCCCTCGGGCCATGGTGGGGAGGGCAGGAGAGACGGCGCCATGCTGGGGTCGTGCAGGGTACGGAAACGAGCCTGCGCGCGCATGCGCCGACGCCAGGGAGTCGAGGAGACTCAGCCGTCCGTGGGTGGCGCGTCGTGGTAGGGGTTACGCGGTTGGCCGACGGGCTTCAAGGCATCGACCTGCATCGTCGGGACGGGGTTCTCGGCAGCGACTTCATCGCCTGTCCACACGCCCGTGACCTCGACCCAGGTGTCGTTGTCGGGCGGCTTCACGCCGCGCATCTCCACCCGCAGGGTCCGCGCGTCGGCCGCGCAGCAGCTGAGCTTGAGGCGGTTGAGGTACCAGGTGTCCGGGGTCTTGCCGGCGGAGACGAATCCGAGCAGCCGGACCGTGCGGCCGCGGAGGGTCTTCGGCGCGTGCACGGAGCGTCCGATGAAATCCTCCAGGGCCATGGGTGTGGTCGGCGCGTCCGGCAGTTCCTCGTAGGCGGCCTGCTCGACGCCGGCCGCGGCCCCGTCCCGCGAGGCCGTGTACGAGCCGAGCGCCGGCGGGGCGATGAACATCAGGGTGAGGGCGGGCACGGCGAGGAGCCAGGCGACGTGCGGGGCACCCCCGTGCCCGTGGTCGACGTGCCCTTCTGCCTGAGGGTCCAGCGGCTGCCGCACGCGGCGCACCAGCTCGGCTCCCAGCCCCGCGAGGCCCAGGGCGAGCAGCAGGAATCCGGACGCGACGAGGTACGGCCGCAGTCCTTCTTTCACGTACCTGAGGTACACGTCGCTGCGCAGGGTGGTGTGCAGCAGTCCCGTGCCGGTCAGTGCCAGCAGGACGGGCGGACCGAGTCCGCTCAGCAGGCCGGGCTGCGCCACGTGGGTGGGGGGTCGTCCGGTCACAGGAGTACGCCTCCTACGAGTACGCAGCACAGGATCGCCACGACGAACGTGCCGGCGCAGAACCGCGCCGCGAACGCCCGTCCGAATGCCCCTGACTGCAGGGCGATCAGCTTCATGTCGACCATCGGGCCGACCACCATGAAGGTAAGGCGGGCGGTGGGCGAGAAGCCGGTGAACGAGGACGCGACGAACGCGTCCGCCTCCGAGCACACCGACAGGAGGACCGCGAGCGCCGCCGCCACCAGGACGCCCAGCCATGGAGAACCGGAGAAGGCTTCCAGGACGGAGGGCGGTACGAGGACGTTGAAGGTCGCGGCGGCCATGGCGCCGACCACCAGGAACCCGCCTGCCTGCAGGAAGTCGTGCTGCAGCCCGCGCCGAAAGGCCTCCAGCCGGCCCGCGCCGGGTGCGTGCTGCGCATGCCCCGTCGGCAGCCGCAGCCACTCCTCGCGACCCCACCGGATCCACAGCCAGCCCATGACGACCGAGGTGACGAGCGAGGCACCGAGCCGCGCGGCCACCATCTCCGGCTTTCCGGGGAACGCGATCGCCGTCGAGACGAGCACCACCGGGTTGACGGCGGGCGCGGCGAGCAGGAACGTCAGGGCCGCCGCGGGAGCCACGCCCCGGCGCATGAGACTGCCGGCGACGGGCACAGAGGCGCACTCGCACCCCGGCAGCACCACTCCGGCGGCACCGGCCACCGGAACGGCGAGGACGGGGTTGCGGGGCAGGATCTTGGAGAAGGCCCGGGCCGGGATGAACGCGCCGATGGCCGCCGAGACGACGGTGCCGAGGAGCAGGAAGGGTACGCCCTGCACGACGATGGCCACCAGCAGCGTCCGCCACGCCTCGAACGCCGAAAGCCCGAACCGCCGCTCCAGCCACGGTCCGGCGAGCACCGCGACCACCACGGCCCCGACCAGCACCGAGCTGACCCTGCCGCTCGTCACCCGGCGCCGTCGCCCCGAGTCGTCCTCGCCGCCATGCGGGCCGAGAGGACGGGGTGGTGCCATCGCCGCACTCGCTGAGCCCTCAACCATGCTGCGCCCTTTGCTCTTCATTCATCGAGGCGCGGGGGAATGCGCCCGGCCCGACCGGCAGGAGCCCGGCGCGAGCGGGGCTACAGTAGCTGACGAAAATCATATTCATCTACGGATCGGCGGTTTGAGCTGGACAAATGCCGTGTGCCCATGGTTTTCGACGCGGCCAGTTCCGCACGCGTGCGGGTGTGGATGCGGAGGCTGCGCGGGAGGGGGCTGCCCTCGAGCAAGGCCGTCCCGTCGCACACGGAGTGCAGGCCGGCCAGGCGCCGGCCCAAGGTGGTCTTGCCTCAGCCCGCGGCCGACCACGGCCAGGCACTCCCCCGGCGCGAGCGCCACAGTGACGTCGTGCAGCACTGGGACGGTGACGCGCGCGTTCCTCTGCCAGGCGGTCGGGTCCGCACCGCCACCCTGGTGCCACCCGGCCGGGGCATGGCGAGCCGCGCGGGGAGCGCGGGCCTGCCATCCTGAAGATCACGGCTTCCCGCCCCGAACATTGGCCGGGGCACCTGCCGAGGAGCGTCTCGGCGGGTGCCCGTCTCGTGCCCTGGTCGGCCGGCCGTGGGCGGGGGCGGGTGCCGCTACTCGGCGGCCTTGGCGCAGGTCACCTTCGCGAACTTCGAGGTGACGGTGTACGTGTCGTTGGGGACGCCGGTGAACTCGAAGAACCCGTCTTGGATGGTTTGGGTGGTCTTCACGACGGCGCCGGAGGAGTTCTTCAACGTGACCGTCTCTGCCACCGGGAATCCTCTGCCGGACACGCCGTAGGTCGTTCCCGGGCCCTTGGTCACGGTGCACTTGATCGCGGCCTCCTCGTCCGACACCCACTTCGGACAGATCGCCGTGGCCCGACGTCCCGTGGCGCTGTAGGTGTCGTTCGGCAGCCCCGTCACCTCGAAGAAGCCCCCTGTGATGGCTGTGGTCGTGCGCACCGTGGTCCCCTGTGAGTTCTTTACGGTGACGCGTTCGCCGGACCTGAACCCTTCGCCCGACACGCCGAACGTGTTGTTGGGGCCTTCCGAGAGGAAGCAGGTGGCGCTGGGTGCGGCCCGTTCCGCTGCGTCGGCCGTCATCACGGTGACGGTGGTCCACCCGCTGAACGCCACAGCGGCCACGACCGCGGTGGACAGGGTCTTGCTTCGCATGAGATGTCCCTTCCCTCAACTGAAGGCAGTCGCTTCGCCCGACGAGGGCCCCGCCCGCGCTCGCTCCCGGTCTCGCGGAGGAGTGTCGGCGGTGAACGTGTCTTCTTCAGGGAGCTCACTTCGGATCGGCAAGCCTCAGAGCCGACAGGTAATGTTCAGGGCCCCGGTTCCTGCCGGTGGCGGTTGAGGTGTCGGCGTCTTCGACCTCGGCGCGAGGAAGCGGAGTTGCTGACGACACGCGGAGGTCTGTGATCGCCCACACCCCCAGGGGCGGCCTCCATCCGCTCCCTACTATTCCACCGGGCGGGGCGGGTCGCATGTGGGCGTGGTCGGCGGCGCCGGGGAGCGCACCACGCACCGCAGTCGTACCGCCTGCACGCGCAGACCTCCCCAGGACCCGCGTGCGCCGGCCCGTGGCGGACCACTCCCCCGCCGGCCCGTCCGCGGCCGCATCCCGAAGGGCGACAGGCCACGCCAGTGTCACCCGCAGCCCGCCGGATCCCGACCCCAAACCGGTCGATCACCCGGACCTCGCCCGGCACGGCGAGCGGACCTGTGCCCGGCGGTCAGCCAGCGCAACAACGCCCCGAACGGACATGGCGCTCCCTTGTTCGAGACGGTTCTCCCTTGTTCGAGACGGTTGAAGGAGAGCCCCCTGGTCTGCGGGCCGGCTCCTGGTTCGGGTGGGCCTGTTCCCAGGCGGGCCGGAATGTGGGCGTCGAGGAATCCCACTCGGAGGCGGGGGCGTGGCGCAGCCGGGCGGCCGTGACGAGGCCGCCTCGGGTCGGCAGTTCGGCGGGCCGGTCCACCGGCAAGCTGCAGGCGGGCGTCGCCGACGGGTGGTCAGCGGCGGTCCCGGGGACCCACCGGCGGCTCGGGGTGTTCGGAGCGGATCTCCGGCTCCAGGCCCTGCGCGGGCGTGGTGCGGAGCCGTCCGACGTCCGCACGCCAGGCTTCGAAGGCCAGCGTCGTCCCCGTCACCACGGCCAGCCCGAGCAGCCAGCCCCCGACCACGTCGCTCACCCAGTGCACCCCGAGCGCGACGCGGGTGTAGCCGACACCCACCACCGAGACCGCCGCGAGCGCCCACGGCAGCAGACGCCAGCGGCGGGGCACCAGCGGCAGCAGTGCCAGCAGCAGCACCGCGCAGGAGGTGGTGGCCGTCATGGCGTGTCCGGAGGGGAAGGAGAACCCGGGCGCGTGGGAGACGGGGTCGGGCAGGTGCGGCCGGGCCCGTGCGACCACGTTCTTCACCAGCAGGCCGAGCAGGCCGCCGGCCGTCGCTGTGACGGCCGCCCACAGGGCCAGCCGTACGGCGCCGCGCACGAGGAGCCACACCACCAGCACCGCCACGAGCAGCCGCATCGTCACCGGATCCCACACCACGTGGGTCAGAAAGTCGAGCACCCGCACCCACCCGGGATGCTCCATCGCCGCCGTGTGCAGCCGCTCGGCCGCCCCGTGGTCCAGTCGGCTCAGCGGCGCCCACTGCGACTCGACCAGCACCACGGCGAGTGCGAAGGGCACCGATGCGAGGGCGGTCGCGGTCACCGTCGTCAGCAGCCGTGCGCCGAACCGGGCGTCGGGTCCCGAGCGGACGGAGGCAAGTCGGGCAAGTAGACGCCTCGGGGTGGACGGCCGTGCCGTGCGTGCCATGGTCGTGGTGCTTCCTTTCAGGTGTTCTCCGCCACGCGCCAGGGGCTGCCGCGCCCGGGGGTGTCCGGGCACGTCGCGCGTTCAGACGCCCGGATCCTCCGTGACCGGTTCGGTCACCCCGGCCCGTACGGCCTCCAACTGCGCGGCGAAGGCCAGCCCCAGGAACAGTGCCACGGAGGTCAGGTAGGACCACAGCAGCAGAGACACGAAGGCGCTGAGGGGCCCGTACACCGTGGCGAAGGAGCCGCTTGCACCGACGTACAGGCTCAGCCCCCACGTCGCCAGCAGCCAAAGCACCAGGTACACCGTCGCACCGAAGGCCAGCCAGGTGTAGCCGGGCTGGGTGCGGCGGGGTGAGAGGCGGAAGATGGCGCTGGTGGCGAGGAGGGCCAGCAGGATGCCCACGGGCCAGCGCAGCAGGTCCCAAGCGCGGAGGGTGACCGGGCTGAGGTGGTACACCTCGGCCACGGCGCGGCTGAGGTGGGCGCCGAGGACGGTGACGGTGAAGCTGAGCCCGAGCGGAAGGCCGGCGAGCAGGGACATGACCAGCCCTCGGGTGTACTTGCGCAGGAACGGCCGGTCGCGTTCCGTTCCGTAGATGCGGTTCGCACCCCGTTCCACCTGGCACAGCGCCGTGGTCACGTTCACGGTGGAGAACAACAGGCCGAGCCAGAGGGCGACTTGGCTTCCGTCGCCGGGCTGGTGCCGGCTCTGCGCCAGGGCGTCGTCCACCACTTCCTGGCTCGGCCCTCTCGCCAGCCGCCGTATCGTCAGCTCCGCTATCCGCCCGATGGCCTCGGTGTGCAGCGTGTCGGACAGTCCGATGACCGCGATGGCCAGCGGGACGATGGACAGCACGGTCTGCAGGGCCAGCGCTCTGGAGTGGCTGAAGCCGTCGGCGTACCGGAAGCGGATGAAGGAGTCCCGTACGAGGCTCCAACCGGCGTGGCGCCGCAGCGCAGCCACGGCCTCCTCGGCGGACAGCTCCTCGCCCTCCACCTCAGGCTCGGCCGGCACGGCCGCCACGTCCTGGCGTTGCGGTACGCGTGTCGCGGTTCCCATGCTCGTCACCCCCTGTCGAAGTCGTTACTCCATGACCCGGCGACCCGGCTCGGCCGCCGAGGGCGTGCGCGGCGGGAGCCAGATGCGCAGCGCGCCCGGTTCCACCTCCGCGCTGAGACGGGTGCCGGCGCCGATGACGTCGCCGTCGAGCTCGCGCGGCTGGGGCCGGGCGAAACGGATGTCGACGCGTACGGCGCTGAAGTACTCCAGCGCGCCGCCCGCCACGGTGCCGTACGCGCCGCCGGGCCCGGACACCGCCCGGCCGGGCAGCATGCGCGCCCCCAGATGTTTCGCCGCCGCGAGCCAGCCGCGGACTCCACGAGGGTCGAGCAGCACCACTTCCAGCCGACCGCTGTCGGGCCGGGCGTCGGGCAACAGGGGCAGCCCGCCCTGCAGACTGCTGACGTTGCCGATGACGACCATGCGGGCGCGGCGCTCCCGTACGGGGCCGCCGTCCAGGCGGATCGACAGGCGCATGCGGGAATCGCCGAGGTGGCGGGCGGCGGACAGGACATAGGCTGCCCAGCCGAGGCGTTCCTTCGCCCGTTCGGAGGCGTCGCCGACCATGGCGGCGTCGAAACCGGCTCCCGCCATGACGGTGAAGCGGGCCGACCCGAACCCGTCGGCCCGGATCCGGCCCGCGTCGATCCGCGCGGTCTGCCCGGACAAGGCCGCCTCCAGCGCCGCGCCCGGGTCGGCGGGCAGCCGCAGGTTGCGCGCCAGCAGGTTGCCGGTGCCGCAAGGAACCACCGCGAGCGGAATCCCCGTGTCGGCCAGCAGGTCGGCGCAGGCACGTACGGTGCCGTCCCCGCCGCAGACCACGACGAGGGCGGGGTCCTCATCGGCGATCCGCTCACCGAGGCCGCCGGCGGCGTGTTCGGCGGACGTCGCCGTCCACGTCTGGTCGGCGTAGCCGTGGCGGCGCAGGATGTCCCGCACGCGCTCGGCCAGTTCCGCTCCGCAGCCGTGCGGGTGGCGGACCACCACCGCCCGCCCGGTCGCACCGTCGTGGGAGGCGGCGCGGGCGGCCGGGAGGCTCTCCGTCGGGAGGCAGCCCGCCGGGACTGCGCCGAAGTCGGCACGCGCCGGCGGGCGTGGCCGGGCGGGCAGCAGCAGCGCGTGCGTCA
Source organism: Streptomyces sp. NPDC046876 (assembly GCF_040645035.1). Lineage (NCBI taxonomy): Bacteria > Bacillati > Actinomycetota > Actinomycetes > Kitasatosporales > Streptomycetaceae > Streptomyces > Streptomyces sp. NPDC046876. The sequence goes on from NZ_JBEYXK010000035.1 coordinate 24,219, forward strand.
TGACGAGCAGGATGCAGGCGCCGTTGAGCAGGCCGCCCACCACGTCGGAGGGGTGGTGCATCCCCCGGTAGACCCGGGAGAACGCCACGAGCAGCGGAATCAGAAGCAGGGCGGTGACCAGGGCATGCCGCAGCCATCGTCGTTCGCCGCGCACACGGAGCGCGACGAGGACGGCGAGACCGCCGAACAGGGCCACCGACGCGCCGACGTGCCCGGACGGGAAGCTGGAGGTCGGCGGGGCGGCGTCCAGTTGCGGTACGTGCGGACGCGACCGTTCCACCACCATGGTGACCAGCAGGAAGACCGTCGACTGCGCGGCGACCGCTCCGGCCAGGAACACCGCCTCCCGCAGCCACCGCCCCCGCGAGCACGCCAGCATGGTGGCCACGGCGAGGAGGGTGAGGGCGATGACGCTCTGGGTGCCGGACAGCAGGGACAACCACTCCGAGAAGGGTGTGGCGGGCCCGCCGCGGTGCGCGGCGAGGCTGCGGTTGAGGCCGTCTTCCGCCGCCACGGGCCACTGGTCCGCCAGCGGACCGGTGACCATCAGGCCCACACCGACCATGAGTGCGGTCTGCAGGGGCAGCAGCCACAGTACGGAGAGGCGGCCCGGTCCCGCGGGCGCGCCGCGTTCAGTTCTCATTGACGGCGTGTTACCGGCCGCGGGCCGCTCATGCGTGTCGATTCACGACCCGTGGCCTGCCGCCGCGTCGGCGCGGGCAGTGCGCCCGATCAGTTCGGCGTTGCTGAGGTCCAGTGCCAGAGTGCCGGCCAGAGCGGCTCGGCGGCCGGGAGGGGCCGCGTTCCACGCACGGCCGCCCGCCCGGCGACCCGCGTACAGCGGGGTCCAGACCGCGCCGAACGCCCGGCCCGGAGGCTGCCAGCCAGGCCGGCATGCGCAGCCTCCGGTACCAGGAGCTGTCGGGGTCGACGGCGACGGAGCACACCCCGGCGGCCGCCGCGACGAGGACGGCGGATACGGCGTAGGACCGCCAGGCACCTGCCCGGCGCGTTCCGCGCCGGACGGGCGGACCGGACTCAGTGGATCGGCGCCGCGCCTCGCCGCAACCTCCCACCTCTCCCGGCCCGGGCAGCGTTACCCCGGGCTGCCCTTGGCGCACGCAACGCCCTCAATCTGACCTGGCTCCGCCCCAGCCATGCGCGGCACCTCCTCCCGGCGGCCTCAGTCAGCCGGAGGCCGGGTATGCAACGAGCCGGCGGGGGCGGGCGGCGGCCCGTCGGGCGAGCGGGCGAGCGGGCGGGCGGGCGGGCGGGCGGGTCAGCGCAGTCCGGCGAAGAGATCGTTCTCGGGTACGGGCGCGCCGGTGGAGTCCTTGACGCGTACGAAGGTCTCCATGCCCATCAACGCGCCGAACCTCTCCTTGCCCATCTTGAGGAAGAAGATGTTCTCGCCCTGACTGGCGTGCGCAGCCAGCGCATCGAACTTCTGGCCGCTGAAGGCGGTGGTGTCCACCCAGGTGGTGATCTCGTCGTCGGGGAGGCCGATCTCCGCCAGCGCTGCGGCCTCGGCGGGGTCCGGCGCCGGCATGTCCTCGTGGAACTCGCGCATGACCTCCCCGAACCGCTGCATCGTCGAGCGGGGCACCGTCGTCCAGTACACCTTCGGTGTCAGCGCGGTCATCTCCAGCGCCGCCATCGTGATGCGGTGGGCCTGGATGTGGTCGGGGTGGCCGTAGAAGCCGTTCTCGTCGTAAGTGACGACCACATCGGGTCGGTAATGCCGCATCAGTTCGGCAAGTCGGGCTGCGCCCTCCTCCACGGGGGTCTGCCAGAAGGATCCGGGGGCGTCATTGCTCGGCCAGCCCATCATCCCTGAGTCCGCATAGTCCAGCGTTTCCAGATCGCTGACCTTCAGAACCTCACAGCTCGCCTTCAGTTCTTCACCGCGCATCAGGGCGACGGCCGCCGGATCGTGCCCGGGGTCACCGGGCTTGACACCTTCCGGACCGTCACCGCAACGGCCGTCGGTACACGTGACGAGAACCGTGCGGATGCCTTCCGCCGCGTACCGCGCGAGGACCCCTCCGGTTCCCGTGGCCTCGTCGTCGGGGTGGGCGTGCACTGCCATGAGCGTCAAGGGTCGGTCAGTCATGAAAAACAATCCTCCTGCAGGGATACTTCTTCGTCCGAGGACGCGGCCGGTATGCCGCGATCACTTCACCTCAGTCGATGCAACCGCGTTCGCCGGCCCGGCTGTTCCCCGGTCCCGCCTCATCGGCGGCACGGCCCCCAGGCGCGCCGTGGTTCGCAGGTGCCGTTGGTGCAAGAGCGGAGCAAGCGGCCGGCCGAGACGGTCTCCAGGAGGCCCATCGCCCAGCACATCGGGCAGCCGCGCAGAACGGCCAGGGCGGCGTTGGCGAGGAGCAGACTCGCCGGGCCGACGAGCGGCAGCGGGGCCGGCGATCCGATGAGCGCGCCGTTGCGGGGCGGGGTTTGCCGTCGTGGTCGCCCTCCCGCCGACCAGCGGCCGGTGCCGTCACCGCGGCTCCGACGCGCTCGGCTCTCAGGCGCAGCAGACACCGTCCTCGGCGGACCGCACGGTGCCGCCGGACGCGTCGTTCCCGTCCGGCGGCACCGTACCGGCCCGGTCCGTCCTGCCGGTTCGGTCCGCGCCCGCCCCAAGGTGGAGCGCAGGCTAGGGGCGGGCCAGGATGTCGGTCACCCGGTGCGCGTAGATCACCCGGCCGCAGGGGGAGCCGGCGTCCGTGCAGGTCGGGTCCGTGGTGTCCATGCGGTGTTCGGTCAGCGACCACAGGTACTGCGTGCCGCCGCCCGGCACGCTCTGCCCGTGCTCGAAGGACAGGTCCTCGGGGCCGACCGCATTGGTGATGTTGGCTCCGTAGTCCACCAGCCGGCCGCCGGAGACGGTCGCCCGGCGCAGGCTGCCGCTGTGGGTGGTCCAGCTGCGGTTGAAGTAGTACATGCCGTCGTAGCGTGCTGCGCCCTGGGTGAGGTCGCGGGGCAGGTAGAACGCGCCCGTCGCGGCGACCACGCCGTTGGCCGACTTCAGGAGGCCGGTGGCGTCATCGATGGGCAGGGTGCCGACCCGGCCCTTCTCGGGGTGCGTGTCGTCGGAGTCGCAGTACTCGCCCATGATCAGGGCCGGAGTGGTGGTGGCGCTACGGTCGACGGAGATGTACGACGCCTTCGGCGCTCCGGTGGCCGCGCAGGTCGCCGCGGAGGTGTTGCCCTGGGCGCTGACGAACTTGTACGAGGCCACCTGCGGCATCACGTACCGGTACGTGTAGCCGTAGTAGACGTTGTTCTGTCGGCCGATCTGCGTGTCGTCCCGGACGTTGCTCTTCAGGCCGTCCAGCGTGGTGTCGTCCACCGAGGCGTTCTGGTCCGGGTTGAGGTCCAGGATGGAACGCATGTCGAACACGCGCAGGCCGTTCAGGGTATCCGCGACGTAGAGGTAGTACTTGTACCAGGCGATGCCACCCGCGTGGATGTCGACCGCTTTGTAGGAGACGTGGTTGTAGCTGTTGTAGTACGGCTCCACCAGCAGGACGTGGCGGTAGCGCCGACCGTCGGGGTCGCCCGGTATCGCGGTCTGCGGGTCGAGGAACGACAGCCGCACGCCCTTGCCGCCGGCCTTGTCGTACCAGGCGGTGACCAGTGGCTTGCGCGAGCCCCACAGCTCGTCGGTCTGGGCGTCCGAGACACCGGTCATACCCTGGGGGATCCATTCGTCGGTGGCGGAGTCACCGGGATCCCAGCAGAGCTTCTTGGCAGGAGCGAGCACATTGCCGTCGTCGCCCGAGCCGAACGGGTCCGTGGTGCAGGACGCGCCCGTCTTCGCGACCCGGTTGCCCTGGTCCAGGAGGTCCTGAACGCCCTGTGTGGGCAGGGCCGCTTTCAGGTCGGCAACTTGGGCGCTCAGGTCGGGTCCGGACTTGAGGTTGAACGAGGACGCGGTCGCCGGGTCTCCGGGAGCGGCGTGAGCGGGGGAACCGATCAGGGGAACCGCAAGGACCGCCGCCACTGCTGCACTGGCGACCCAAGCGGCGTACCTGCCGCGGGTTTTACGGGGTGGCATCGGTGATTATTCGCCCTTCACTGGGGAGAGAGCGATGATCATACGGATGGCCACCGGGCACCCCTTGCGCAGGGAGAGGCGACCCGCACCCCGGCGGCTCCTCATCAGGAGGCAACGGCGCGCTGGAGGGTGGCCGGCGACAAACCCGTGCGACCGCCGGGTCCTCGTAGGTCAATCCGGCTCGTCGACTCAGCCCGCGCAGGACCTCGGGGCCCACGGGGAGTTCGGGACGCCCCTGTCTCCGCCCCCTGTACCGGCCCAACTGCACAGCAACCCGGACCACCGCGGCCAGGTGCCCCGCCCACCCGGCGGGAGGGTGAACCTGAGCGACGTCAGCATGCCGAAACCGGCATCGCCACCCAGCTCGCTCCGGCCGGTCGTGGTTCTCGTTGCGGGACCGCCCTCCGTGCACCTCAACAATCCTGCGACAGGAGGAGCGCGAACGCGCCCAACAGCGCAGGGAAGATGACCTCCTCCCACGCCAACTGCAGGGCCGGCTGCCCGCTGCCTGGGGCGAAGCGGCCAAGGCGAACGACGAAGAGTCTCGATACCGTACGGGATATCGGGAAAGTGCCCCTTCCTTCAGGCTGTTGTGCTGCCATACCGGGATGGCTGACACACGGTTTCCCCGGCTGGGGTACGGCTCCGAAGCCTGGCTTGCAGCGCGGGACAGGATGGTCGAAATCATCAAGGACTGGGCGGCTGAAGGGCGGACCGGTTACTACAGCACACTGAGTGCGCTGTTGAGGGAATCAAACTTCTCGGTGCCCCCTCGCGGCACGCTGATGAGCCATCTCCTTGAGGCCGCGTGCCGAGTCGAGGCGGACAGAGGGGTCCCGGTGATGCTGACCGCCATCGTGGTGAACAAGCGCACCAGGCGGCCCTCCGACCAGTTCCAGACGCTCGCCGAGAGGGAGCCGTTCCGGCGCGGGGACGTACCGGGCTGGACGTGGGAGGCAGAGAAGGCCGCAGTGTTCGCGCACTACAGTCGGTGACGCCGGCTTGGTTGCCGGTCAAGCCGGCGTCGCGCCGCCGCCCTACGCCGGCCGCCGCGACCTCCTTCGTCCAGTGGCTGACGGCGTGGTGCCGCCGCGCCTGCCTGGACCATGGCCCTGTCGTCAGGTCCGGGCAGAAAGAGCGCCGCTCGCTCCCGGGCGCCCAAAGGCACGGCCGGATGGTTGCGGCAGGCGCTGACCACGGTCTCGGCCCCGTGAAGCGCTGGTGGGCGTTGAGATCGACAAGGGCGTCGCGGCTCTTGAAGCACCCTAGGATGGCCGGGTGACAGCAAGCACCCATGACATCGAGAAGGCGGCCGGCGTGCTGCGCGGTGGCGGGCTCGTGGCCCTCCCGACCGAGACCGTCTACGGACTGGGGGCCAACGCCGAGGACGCCGCTGCCGTCTCACGCATCTTCCAAGTCAAGGAGCGCCCGCCCACCCACCCGCTGATCGTCCACATCGGCAGGGCGGAGGACTTGGAGGACTGGGTCGCGGACGTGCCCCAGGCGGCTCGCCTGCTGGCCGAGCACTTCTGGCCGGGACCCCTCACGCTGGTCCTGCGCCGCGGTCCCCGCGTCCCTCTCGAGGCGACCGGTGGCCTGGAGACGGTCGCCGTGCGCGTGCCCGACCATCCCGTCGCACTCGCACTGCTGACTGCCTTCGGCGGCGGCGTCACGGCCCCCTCCGCGAACCGCTTCGGCTCCGTCAGCCCCACGACCGCAAACGACGTCCTCGCCGAGCTCGGCGACGCCGTCGACTTCGTACTGGACGGCGGCCCCTGCGAGGTCGGCGTCGAGTCCACCATCGTCGACGCCACCGGCGGCATCCCGACCATCCTGCGCCCCGGCGGGGTGACCCGCGAGGACCTCGAAGCGGTGCTGGGATACCCGCCGGCAGTCCCCTCGACCAGCTCCATCCGCGTACCGGGCCAGCATCCGTCCCACTACGCACCGCGTGCGCGGGTCGTCCTCGTCGAGCCCGAGCAAGTCGTCGCCGAAGCAGAACTCGCTCAGGAGCTGGGCCACCAGGTGGGCGTCTTTCTGCCTGCCTCCTTCGCCGACGCCCCGGTGAAGGCACACTCCGTGGTGGCGGTCCCGCCCACCATGGCCGCCTACGCGCGCGGGCTGTACGGGTTCCTGCGCGAGCTCGACCGGCAGGGCTGCGACCTCATCGTCGCTTCCTTGCCGGCGGAAGAGGGGCTGGGGCTGGCGATCGCCAACCGGCTCCGCCGCGCCGCAGGACCCCGCACCACTGCGTGACGGTGCCGGCGCCGTATCCCTGCTCCAGGCGGGGCCGGGCCGGATCAGGACGGACTTGCCTGAACGCCGGCCGCCCTGGCAGACCGGACACGGCTGCCGCCTCCGGGCGTCGATGACGAGCGATCCATGTCTGCGGGCCGGCCCTGTACCCCGCGCCAGGTCGGGGCAGGGTACGGGGCTGGGTGCGCGGTTTCTCCCTGAATGGGGCGGTCAGGACGCCGTGGTAACCGCCGCATCGAAGCCGCGGCTGGCGACCAGCTGTGCAGTGCCGTCCGCCAGCCGGTAGGAGAGCCCCACCACGCCGAGGCGGCCGGCGGCCACCCGCTCGGCCAGGACGCGGGAGCGCTCGAGCAGCAGGTCCACGGTGTTCTCGATGTGCTCGGCCAGGATCTCCTCGGCCGTCTCGCGTCCGGCGGCGCGGGCCGCCAGCACGCTCGGCGTCACTCGTTCGACAACGTCCCGGACGAAGCCGCCCGGCGTCCGCCCGTCCTTGAGGGCGGAGCAAGCCGCGGCGACGGCGCCGCACGAGTCGTGGCCGAGGACGACGACCAACGGCGCGTTGAGGACGCTCACGCCGAACTCGATGGAGCCGAGTACTTCCGTACCGGCGACATGTCCGGCGGTACGCACCACGAACAGATCTCCGAGGCCGCGGTCGAAGATTATTTCGGCGGCCAGCCGGGAGTCGGAGCACCCGAACAGCACCGCGAAGGGCTGCTGGGACGGCGCGGTCTCGGCGCGGCGGACCGCGTCCTGGTTCGGGTGTTCGGGGGTTCCTGAGACGAAGCGCTGGTTACCGGCCAGCAGCAGCTCGTAGGCGTCACGGGGTGTCGGGTTCTGAATCTCGGCCATGCCCGCAGCCTACGATCCGACACCAGCAGTCACACCACCCGCCCTGTGGGCTCCACGCGCCCTGTTCCCCGCGGCGCGCGGGCCCATTCCCGTGCCGACCCGCCCTCGGCATACTGGCCACCGGGGGTGGGGCGTATGGCCGAGCAGAGTCCGTCGCGCCGCGAAGTGATCCGTCGGCGGCGGAGCAGCGGCTTCGTGGGGCGGCGGAGCGAGCTGAATGTGTTCAGGGACAACCTGGCCCGCAAGCCCGGTGACCCCGACTACCAGTTCCTCTTCCATGTGCACGGCAACGCAGGCGTGGGCAAGACCTGGCTGGTGCGCCAGTGGGAGGATGCCGCGGCGGAGGCGGGCGCGGCGACCGCGTACCTCGACGACAGTGTGCACAGCCCGCTGGGCGCGATGGAGACGATCAGTGCGCAGCTGGCCCGGCAGGGCCTGGAGCTGAAGCGGTTCGACAGGCTGCTGGGCAGGTTCCGGCAGAACGCCCACGAGGCGCAGATCGCGCTCGCCGCCGAACAGGCGGCACCCAGGGACGGTGCGGGCGGTGAGGCTCCGCAGGCCTCGGGGTCCAGCACGCTGCTCGCACAGGCGGGCCTGGCCGGCCTCGGGATGATTCCGGTGGTGGGAGCCCTGGCGGACGCGATCGATCCGGCGCCGGTGGCACAGGCCGCCGACCGGATGAGAGCGGCCGTCGGGGCGCGGATGAGATCCCACGAGGACGTCCGGCTCGTCCTCGACCCGGTGGGACACCTGACCCCGGTGTTCCTGGAGGATCTGGCCGGGGTGGCCTCGGGCCGGCCGTGGACGGTCTTGATCTTCGATGTGTACGAACGCTCCGGGCCGGCCCTGGACGACTGGCTGTGTGCCATCGCGGCTGCCGAGTCGACCGTGGAGCTGCCGCTGAACGTGCAGATCGTGGTATCCGGGCAGGGACCGCTCACGCCGTTGTGCTGGGAAGCGGCGCGCGACCTGACGGTGGAGGTGCCTCTGGACGTGTTCACCGAGGCGGAGGCGAGGACCCTGCTCGCACACCAGGGCATCTCCGACGAGCTGGTCGTGGAGGTGATCCTGCGGCTTTCGGGCAGACTGCCGGTTCTGGTCCACATGCTGGCCCAGAGCCGCCCCCACTCGGCCGGGGACGTGGACGACCCGTCGGGAACGGCGGTGGGACGGTTCTTGAAATGGGAGCGGGAACCCGCGCGCCGGGCGGCGGCGAGCCTGTGCGCCCTGCCCCTCCAGTTCGACGAGGACGTCTACCGCAGGATCGTGCCGGACGAGTCGGCGGCCCCGTACCACTGGATTCGTAGCCTGGCCTTCGTCAGCGATCGCAACGGCCAGTGCCAGTACCACCACGTGGTCCGCGCGTCCATGCTCCGCCTGCAGCGGTCCCGGTCACCCGCCCGCTGGCGCGCCGCGCACGAGGCGCTCCAGGAGATCCACCGTGAACGCCGGAAGGCACGGGAGACCGCGTCCTTCGACGGCGACCACTGGGAGGACACGGAGTGGCGGACCCACCGCCTCAACGAGACCTACCACCGCCTGTGCGCCGATCCGCAGCGCGCACTGCCCGGCGCGCTCCTGGAGACCGCACAGAGCTGCGAGCTGAGAGACGGCTCGGTGCGCCGCTGGGCCCAGATGATCCTGCAGGCGGGCCAGGACACCGACGACGTCCGGCTGACGGAATGGGGCCGCCGTCTGACCGAAGCCTCCGGCGAGGCGCACACAGTGGACGCCGTCCCCGTCCTCGACGCCCTCCTCGGCCACCCGGGCCTGACGACCGGTGGTGAAGCAAGCACCCGTGCCGTCCGGGGCCAGGCACATCTGGAGGCGCACCGCCCTGAGCAAGCACTCGCCGACTTCACCGCCGCGCTCACCCTGGAACCGCAACGGAGCAGCTTCTTCATCGATCGGGCCTTCACTCACATCCGGCTCGACCGCCACGACGAGGCACTCGGAGACATGGACCGAGCCGTCCGGCTCGATCCGGATTCGCCCAGGGTGTATCTGTGCCGGGGATACGCACGGCGGTGGGCGGGCGATACCGGGGGCGCGGTCGAGGACTTCACCACCGTCATCGGGCTCGATCCCGAAAACGACGTGGCATGGGCCATGCGGGGCAGCCTCCTCCGCCTGAACGAGCGGTACGAAGAGGCGCTCGCCGACCTGGACCGGGCGCTCGCGCTCGACCCCCGGTACGGCTGGGCGTACCACGAGCGGTCCCGCTGTTTGCGCATGCTGGAGCGTTGGGACGAGACGATCCGCGACCTCCGCCGGTACGTCGAGGTGGTTCCGGACGATGTATGGGGACGCGTCGGGCTCGCTGACACCCTGCTGGCCACCGGACGCTACGCCCAGGCGCTCGAGGAGATCGACTCCGCGCTGGCCGCCGCGGGCGAGGACCGAGCCGACGACGCGGCATGGCCCCATGTCATCCGGGCCTGGGCCCTGCACTGTCTCGGGCAGGACACGGAGGCCCTGGAAGCTCTGGATCGCGCCGAAACCCGGGACGACCCGAGTGCGGAGATCTTCGCCCAGAGGGGTTGGCTCCTGTGGGAAGCGGGCCGCCTGGACGAAGCGGAAGCAGCATTCAACCGGGCCCTCTCGAGCAGCCCGAGCTACCCGTGGAGCCTGGCCGGCCGCGGAGTGGTCCAGTTGTACGGGCGTCGGTACGAGGAAGCCACCGACTCGCTGGCCAAGGCGTTCGCGATCCAGTTCGGCCTCTCCGAAAGCGATGCAGAGATCGACCTTGCCCGGCCGGCGGTCGCCCTGCTCCAGGACCATCTCGCGGCCAACCGGGAGGCCATCACGGCGGCGGTACGGCTCATCGCCCAACTGGCCTGGCAGCAGCAGTGGCCCGGCCTCACACGGCAGATCGCCTCCGTGCTCGCCCTGCGTCCCAGCCCGCGCCTGCTCTTCGGTGGAGTCCGACTCCTGCGCCGGATCGTCACGGTCCTGAACGCCCGGCCCGAGCAGGGCGACTCGCGCCGGATCGCTTGGTCGCTGCGGTTCCTCGGACCCGTCCAGCGGATCCTGGACCGCCTGCCGGAGGCGAGGAGGCAGACGCAGGGCGGGGATGAATAGGCCGGCCGCGGCTGCACGGGGTGTCCTCGGCAGCCGGTCGGCTCGGGTGGGACGGGGCGGCAGGTGGAAGATCGACGCCCGCACCGCCCGTTCTGCCACTGGGCCAGGCGGGAGTCCATCACGACCAGCGGAACAGCCGACGCAGCCTCATGTGTTCGTTCGTAGATCGCGGCCCCCGTACGCCTGGACAGGACCTGCTGTCGGCGGCGGCGCCCGCGGGAGCCTTGCTCGCCAGGGCCGGCTGCCGGCACCGGCGTCGAAGGCGACATACTCTGGCCCCACACCGAGCTGGATCGTGCTGCTGCCCCGTTCGCCGCCGCCCTCGACCAGTCCGAGCAGCAGGGGGCGTTCGTCGGGGATCGCCACCAGCACTGACGGTCGGCTACTCGTCAGGGCCACGTGTGTGTTCCGCCCCGCCAGAAGAAGGAGTCTGCGTGATAAGTCGTACCGTCCCGGTTGCCGGCCTTGCCGCCGCGGCCTGTCTGTTCGCGCTTGCCGGTTGCGGCACCACCCGGGCGGGGGCTGATACCGGCGTCGGCGCGTCGGCGTCCGCCTCCGCTCCCGCCACGCCCGACGGGGTGAAGTCAGCGGAGCGCGCGGCCGCAACGGAACGGCAGCAGCACGAGAAGCAGTTCCCCGAGATCGCCGCCCACTGCGCGGACACTGCCTCTGCCGCACCGAGTAGCGGGCCGAGTCCGTCGCAGGATCCCCAGGCGGACAAGTATGCCGAGAACCACGCCTACAAGATCAAAGGCAGGCTGAGCGCCCGGGCCGAGTGTGAGGGGCGGGCACACGCCGCCCGAATCACCCAAGCCTTCACCCTGGCCGGCAAAACCGCGCCCACGACCGGCCCCGCGCTGAAGAGGGCCTTGGAGGAGCTCGGCTATCCGACCACGGAGGCCGATATCAACGATCCGGGTCTCATCCTGGAGTTCGCCTTCATGGTCAAGGGCACCGGCGCCTGCGTCAGCGGCACCCTGGCCATCCCCGGGCAGCCCGGCACGAAGACTCGAGTCGAGGCACACGGCCCGTACATGGAGGGCGGCTGCGTCGAGCCGCGCGGCGGCCACTGACTCGCGCCCTGGCCACGGATGCCCCAAGAATGACCCAGCAGGTCCGCAAGTACCTGCTCGCAGCCCCGGCGATAAGGGCTGCCCACCAGGGATCCCATCGTCCAGTTGCCGATGCCCCTGGGCGGGCGGTTGGATGGACTGCGTCCACACTTACACCCAGGGCAGGGTGTGCCAGGGGCTGGCGGGGTCGGTGGTCAGGACTCGGTGGGTGGCGAGCACCGTCTCATAGCACTCGCCGCACTCCTCCTCGTCGAAGTGGAGGCAGCGGCCGAGGACGTACGCAGCGGAGAAGTCTTCCCACGAGCGGTAGTTGGCCTGGACGAGGCGTCCGGCGCGGACCACCGCCGCTTCCGCCTCCGCCGGCGTGCACAGGCGGGCGGCGAGGCCCCAGCGGGCCATGCCGGAGGCACGGCCGTAGTCCCACGCCTCGACGCTGCGGACGTAGCCGCCCTCGGGCAGCAGCCCGTCGGCCCGGAAGCGTGCCTCAGAGCGGGTGATGCGGCCGATCAGCCGCTGCACGCCCGCCGGCTGGCCCTCCAGCTCGGACGGGAAAACCGGCCTGCCCTGGGTGACGCCGTCCGGGGTCAGCCGGGGCTGCACAGCCGCCTCGGCCCGGCGGCGCACCACGTTCTCGGCGGCCCGGCGCCAGTGGTCGGCCTCGACGGGGCCGGCGAACTCCAGGGCCATCCCGCGGCGCAGTTGCAGGACGAACTCCCAGACCGAGCTGACCATGTCGGCTGCGAGCAGTCTGTGCTGGCTTTCCTGCCACTGCTGGCGGGTGGTGACGCCCCACCACCGCTCCAGGGTCCGTTTCTCATTGCTGTAGCCGCAGCCGTGGTAGGCCATAAAGTTCCAGAACTGGCCGTTGGCCACGGCGATGTGGGCGCCGGCCGCCAGGCCGAACGCGACCTGGCCCGAGAGGGGACCGCCCCGCTCCAGCGTGTGGATGGCGTCCGGGGCCGGCCCGTGGCTCTCCACCGCGGCGTAGTGCTGCTGCCACAGCTGCCGGCCCTCCGGCCCGGCAGGCAGGACGCCCTCGCAGGGGCTGCCAGGGTTGACGACGAGGTACGGGGGGTCGTGATGCTCCCACACCCGGGCGAACCAGCCCAGGGTGTAGCCGTTGTAGACCGGGTCGGGCTGCGGCTCGGGCAGCATGCCGGCCGTGTAGACGGCCAGGCACATGGTCTGGGTCCGGGGGTTCCAGTACGGGTGGAAGCGGCTATGGCCGGAGCTCGTGTCGATGTAAGCCCGGGACTGCATCATGTAGAGATCCGCATGGGCGACGACACCGTAGTACGCGGGCCAATCCCCGCGCGCCTTCGCCTCGTACAGCCCCCGTTCGATCGCTCTCGGCGCATCCCAGCCCTGCACGCCCTGCCAGGCCGGCAGGGCTCCTCCCGGCAGCGTCCGTGCGCGCAGCTCCGCCGCGGAGGCCGCTGGGTCGGAAACGTCATCGTACGGTTCCTCGCCCGGCAGATACGGGGCCGGTGCGCAGGAGAGGGCCAGGGCATCCAGCGCGGCGCCGTCCTCCAACAGGTCGCCGGGGGCTTCCATGGCAAGGACGTTCACCTGGACAGGACGGCGTCTCGTCCATGGGCGAACCGTTCTCGGTGCCCAGCGGGGGTCAGCTCACTACGTCAGAGTGCTCATCGTCTCGGTTGCCGGACCGCACGATCCCGGAGCCGTTGCTCACAATGATGCTTCGTAAGCCTCACGGAGGGGGCCAGGGATACGCCCGCGGTCGTTTACGAGATAGCCGTTCGCACGTGCCCAGAGGCGTATGGGCTCGTCCTCAGAACGAGGATCGAGCCCGCGGGCCCCCCAGTCACCCGAGGAAGCTCCTTCCAGCTGGTCTGCTACGTCCTGGAAGAAGGCGAACAATGACGGGTATTCGTCATCCTCGGGGGAGGAGCCCTCGGTCCAGAACCCCACGGTGCCGGTGCGGGTGTTCAGGAACTTCCCGGAGAAGCCGTCCCTCTCCGCGGTGATCGGCACCCACTCCCTGCGCCAGGACGGGTGCTCGGGGTCTCCAGACGGTTCCATCTCCTCCATGCCGATCTTGTGGAGGTAGACGCGTTCAATATCTGTGAGCCCAAGGAGGAGTCCACCATTGGCCATGACTCCCGGGCACCCCAGCGTCACCAGACACGACGTCATAACGGGTTGCCTGCCGGCATCGATGTCGTTCGCCAGAAGCCACTGCCGAATCTCTCCTGGCAATTTCAGGCCCATACGCAGTTCCGTTTCGCTGATGGCCACGGGGCTTCCCGGACCGCCGAGGGCAGCGAACACGGCGGGGGCATGATGTTCAAGCCACGCGGTTACCCGGCCCCACGCCTCCCGCGTGTCTCCGTCTTTGGGCCTCAGCGTCTCGCTCACTGGCGATGTCCGGTTCTGTCGGACACAGACAGCCGCGGAACACACCCACCTGCGCTGCCGGCCGCCCGAGAGTGCTGGCCGATCGCCCAGGCTGTGGAGTCGTCGTACGTCAACGAAAGCGGCGAATGCTGATCCATAGGCAGACCGTACCTGGGACCACTGACAACGCTGCTTGGCTCGGCCTGGACCCGGTCTTGCCGGTTCAGCGGGCGAGGGAGACGGCGAAGGGCTCAAAGCCGTGTCGGCGCATGATGTGGGGCACGACCAGGATCATGGCCTCGGTGGCGCGGGCTGTGGTGATGTCGCCGAGGTTCTCGATCCATGCGGGCTGCCAGCCCAGGTCGCGGAGCAGGCCGGTGACGGTCTTCTTCGCGTGTTCGTCGTTGCCCGAGAGATAGGCGGTCGGTGGGGTGGCCAGGATTTCGGGAGCGGTCATGACCATGAACAGCATGGTGTTGAGGGTCTTGACCACATGGGTGTCGGGGAGGGCGGCCTGGAGCTTCTCGGCGAGGCTGCTGCCGGGATAGCACAGGTCGCCGGGCAGGCCGTCGGCGGCGTCGAGGGTGGCGTTGGAGACATCGATGAGGATCTTGCCGGCGAGTTCGGTGCGCAGGCCGTCCAGGCGGTCGAGGGCACTGTCGCCGGGCGTCGCGTTGATCACGATCTCCGCGGTGCGGGCGGCGGTGCGCTGGTCGGCGTAGGAGATGCGGGGGACTGTGCCTTCGTCAGCCGCTGTGGTGTCTTCCGTAGGGCTCCGGCGGCCGAGGATGACGTCGTGTCCGGCTTCGGAGAGCTTGCCGGCGAGGTTGGTGCCGACGCGGCCGGCGCCCAGGATGCCGATGCTTGCCATGCGGTGATGCTCCTTGCGGTATCGGGGTGGGGAAGAGCGGAGATGTCCGGTCAGGCGATCGGCGAGAGGACCTTGAGGGCGGCGCCGTGGATTCCGGGGGCGGCCGCCAGGAAGTCGCGGCTGCCGGTGTTCCAGGGTTCGCCCGTCAGGTCTGTGACGGTGCCTCCGGCCTCGGAGACCAGCAAGGCGCCGGCGACCAGGCCGGAGCGGACGTCGGAGAACTGCCAGAACGCGTCCATGCGTCCGGCGGCGACGTGGATGAGCTGCATCGTGGCGGGAACGGACACGCGCACGACCAGGCCGTTGATGAGCATGGCGGTGACCGAGTCACCGATCCGCCGGAAGGTGCGCTCGTCCTCGCCGGGCTTGGCCTGGCCGGTGCCGATGAGCGCGGCGCCCAGGTCGGTCTTGGCGGACACCTTCAGGGGCCGGTCGTTGAGGCGGGCCCCGCCGCCGGCGACGGCGGTGTAGGTGTCGCCGGTCAGCGGCAGGTGGACGACGGTGAGTACCGGCTGGTTGTCGCGGACCAGGGTGGCGGTGACGGCCCAGTCCTCCATGCCGTGGACGTGGTTGATGTTGCCCTCGGCGGGGTCGACGACCCACCACTCCCCTGCCGGGAGCGCGCCGCCGGCCAGCTCGTCCTCGGCCCACTGCGACCCCGGGCGGGACCGCAGCAGCGGCTCCCGCAGCACGTCCAGCACCGCGTCGTCGTTGGCGTGGATCTCGCCGACGACCTCGTCCAGACTCACGCCCCGGGCGTGCGAGGTGTAGCGGTCTCGCAGCGTGGCGCCGGCGGCCTTCACCGCAGCGGCCACGTCGGACAGGAGCGTCGTACCGGCGTCGAAAGGCAGGGCAGTGCTCATGGTGGGCTCCTTGGGATCGATCGGTCGAAGCGGGGTTTTCTACCTCGCCCCCGCACTTCGAAGGTAGGTCGCCTGACCATTAACAACAAGTGCATGCTTGTCACTTGTAGAGTTACTCCCATGCAATTGGATCTGAACCTGCTCACCGCCCTGGACGCCCTGCTGGAAGAGGGCAGTGTCACCGGCGCGGCAGCACGCCTCCACGTCACCGCACCGGCGATGAGCCGCTCCCTGGGCCGCATCCGCAAGGCGACCGGCGACCAGATCCTGGTCCGCACCGGCCGCAGCATGGTCCCCACCACCCGCGCGCTGGCCATGCGCGCCCAGGTCCACGCCCTCGTGCAGCAGGCCCACCAACTTCTCTCCGCGCAGCAGGAACTCGACCTGGCAACCCTGGACCGGGTGTTCACCGTGCGCTGGCACGACGCCCTGACCGCAGCCTGCGGCACCGCCTTGACCACGGCCGTCCACCATCAGGCCCCCGGCGTCCGGCTGCGCCTGTCCGCCGAACCCGCAACCGACGACGCCGAGCTACGCCGGGGTGAGATCGACCTCGAATCAAGCTCCAGCGCTCCGACGCTCCCCGACATAGCCCACCGCCTCGTCGGCAGGGACCGGCTGGTCGTCGCCGTCCGCCCAGGCCACCCGCTCACCGAGGGCCCGCTGAGCCTCAAGCGCTACGCAGCCGCCGAACACCTCACCGTCTCGCGGCGCGGAAGCCTGCGCGACCCGATCGACGACGCCCTGACCACACACGGCCTCGAACGACGCGTCGTCGCCGCCGGACCCACCGCCGCCTTCGCCCTGCAACTCACCCTCGACACCGACCTGGTCGTCACCCTCCCGGACGCGGTCACCCGCACGGCCCGGGAACAGCTCGGCCTGGCCACGCTGCCGCCACCACTCCCGCTGCCCGACGTCCCCCTGTACCTGCTGTGGCACCAGCGCTACGACGACGACCGCGCCCACACCTGGCTGCGAGACCTGGCCACCGAAACCATCCAGGCATTGTTCGCACCACCGACCGCCTCTCAACAGCCCCTCACCAACCGGACCGGGCAGTGACGGAATACGCCCGGGGTAAGGCCGGCGGCAGCTGGGGCCCGGCGTTTGCGGGCGAACTTCAGCGGCCGCCGCCGAGAGCCGGTGTGGAGCCGGCATGGCAAGTGGCGTGCAAGTGCTCGGCAACCGTGCTCCGAAGACTGGGTCACATGACCACGAGCAATGTTTCCGACCCCACCGTCCACCCTTACACCCGCGAGATGGCGATGATCCACCAGGTGTTCCGCCGCGAGTCGCGTCTGCTGGCCGAGCTGGTCCAGGAGGTCCGGCCCTCGGACACCGCACGGGCCCGGATCCTCGCCGAGCACTGGCGGCAGTACACCGTCGGCCTGCACGCCCACCACACCGGCGAGGACGAGATGCTCTGGCCGGTCCTCCTCCCCCACTTGGACCTCGACGCCGAGCAGGTGCTCGCGATGGAGGCTCAGCACCGCGAGCTCACCGAGGGGATGGACGAGGTCCAGGTGCTCATGGACCGCTGGCAGGCGCGGGCTCTGCCGGCGGACCGGGACGAGCTGGCCGAGGCGCTGCGCCGGCACCACCGGCAGCTGTGCGCGCATCTCGACGAGGAGGAGCGGGAGGTCATGCCGCTGGTCGCGCTCCACGTGGGCGAGGAGGACTGGCAGGCGGTCGGGGAGCGGGGGCTGGCCGAGACGCCCAGGGACCGGCTGCTGATCGCGCTGGGAGCCATCCTGGAGGACTGCCCGCCCGAGGAGCGCCGGGAGTTCCTGGCCCGTCTGCCCGTCCCGGCGAGGGTGCTGTGGAAGCTGCTCGGGCAGCGGCAATACCGGCGCGAGACCCGTCGGATCCGCGGCCGGCGCACGGCCACGTGAGCTGCGGTGCCGTCCGGCGCGGCCCGGACGTCCTGTCCCACTTCGCTCCCCGTACCCGTACCGATCGAGGAACCCCGCACCGATGCGCATCGGATTCTCCGTCCCCCAGTTCGGCCCGTTCGCCGATCCCGGCCGCGCCGCCGGCATGTGTACCGCGCTGGAGGCGCTGGGCTGCCACAGCCTTTGGGTGGCCGACCGGCTCCTGGCGCCGCTGACTCCGCCCGAGGGCTACCCGGGCGGGCGGATGCCCGTCCGGTACGGCACCCACCTCGATCCGCTGCTCACGTTGGGCATGGCGGCCGCGGCGACCGAGCGGGTGCGCCTGGGCAGCAGCACGCTCAATGCCCTGTGGCAGCCGCCCCTCGTGCTCGCCCGGGCGCTGACGACCCTCGACCTGATCAGCCGCGGACGTCTGGACGTGGGCCTCGGGCTGGGCTGGATGCGTGAGGAGTACGAGGCCGCCGCGGTCCCGTGGCAGGGGCGTGGCGCCCGGCTGGAGGAGACCCTGGACGTCCTCGAGGCCGTGTGGCGGTCCGGCACGGTCGTCCACACCGGCCCGCTGTGGACGATCCCGCCCTCGACCGTCCTGCCCCAGCCCCACCAGAGCCCGAGGCCTCCGCTCCTGCTGGGCGGGTTCACCCCGTTCGCCCTGGAGCGGGTCGGCCGGCGTGCGGACGGCTGGCTCGCGGCCTCGATGCCGCTGCCGTACCTCGAAGGGCTCTGGGCAGTGGCGCGCGAAGCGGCCGAGCGGGCGGGGCGCGACCCGGCGGCGCTGCGCCGGGTGTTCCGCGTCAACGCCCACGTCACCACGGCCGAAGCGGACCCCGAGGAGACCCACCAGCGGGGAACCGTGCGGCAGATCTGCGACCACCTGCGGACGATGTGCCGGGCTGACACCGACGAGGTGCTGGTGGACCTCCAGCTGACGACGGACTCGCCCGAGGAGTTCCTCGATCTGGCGGCGCAGTTCACGGCCGAGCTGACCGGCGGCTGACCCCGGCGCCCTACCCGGACGCGGACGCCGCCGGCAGATCGGCGAGGGCGGCCCGGGCGGCGGCCTCCCAGTGGGGGGAGTCCCAGGCGGCGGCCACCCGCACGGCGTCGTGGTAGTGGTTCCGGGCGTCGTTCGGGCGGCCCAGGAACCGGGCGAGGTCGCCCAGGGTCTGGGCGACGGGCCGGAAGACGAGGCTGAGACTGCTCGCACCGCCCGCCAGCCCCCGCAGGGGCAGCAGGTCCGCGTAGACCTCGGCGGCCGCCTCGCGGTCGCCGAAGGCGATGGCGGCCGCTCCGCGCAGCCCGGCGAGGATGGAGTAGGCGAAGTCGCGCAGGAGCGGAGCGCGCCGGCCGAAGACCTCGCGGGCTTCCTCGGGGCGGTCCGCGGCGAGCAGGGCGAGTGCCGTGAGGGCCTCGTTGTGCGGCTGGTACTGCTCCCACACCGCGAGGAGCACGGGGAGGACCTCGGCGAGGCGGCCCTGCTGCAGCCGGATGCACCCGATGGCCAAGCCCGCCAGGCCGCTGAGGTCCACCGCCCCTCGGGCCCGCAGTTCCGCCACCGCCGATCCCAGTTCCCGTTCCGCCTCCTCGAAACGCCCCTGCGCCATGGCGAGCATGGGGCGGCGCAGCCGGGCCACGGCGAACGCGCCCTGGAGCTCGTAGGTGCGGGCGATCCCGTCGGCACGTACGAGGCACCGCTCCATGTGCTCCGGGTCGTTGCGGGCGGCTGCGATGCGGGCGGCGGTGTAGGCGCTCATCCAGGAGTACTCGGGGCCGTCCTGGGCGGCCGCGACCTCGGTGAGTTCCTCGTGGAGCGGCAGGTAGGCGGCGGGGTCCAGTTCGCAGTCGATCCGGCGCAGCAGCGAGGTGAGCGTCAGGCCCCGCAGGCGTGGCTCGCCCACCGTACGGGCGAGCTCCACGGCCTGATACGCGACGGTCAGGGCGCGCGGATCGGTGTCGTCCAGCGCGTCGGCGAGCTGGTCGAGGAGCAGGCACCGCTGCCGGTCGGCCAGGTCCCGGGTCTCCAGGAGCCTTCCGAGTTCCTCGACGGCCTCGGGGTCGGAGTCCGCGTACGCGCGGACGCGCCAGGGGGTCGGTTCGGTCCAGGTCGTGTAGGCCGCGGTGAGCAGATCGGCACGTCCTTCCGCGCGGGCGACCCGTACGGCTTGCTGCTGTGCTTCGCGGGCGGGCACGATCGCGCCCATCCGGATCCGGCAGTCGACGAGCCGGCCGAGCAGCTGGACGCGCAGCAGGGAGGCGTCCTGGCCGGCGAAGGCGGCCGGGTGGTCGGTCAGCAGGCGGAGGGCCTCGCCGAGGAGGGTCTCGGCGTTCTGAGGTGCGTAGCGGCGTACGGCCTGCTCGCCCGCGAGCCGGGCGTGGTGGACTGCGGGCGCGGGGGGGGGGGGGGGGCGGCCCGCGCCCCCCCCGCGCGGCGCAGGAGGTGGTGGGCCGTGGCGGCGACGTCGTCGGAGCCGAGGGCGATCAGGCTCCTGCCCAGCCTGGAGTGCATGCGGGCCAGCCGCAGGCGGGTGAGGTCGGCTTCCAGGGCGTCCCGTACGAGGGCGTGGCTGAAGCGGACCGTGCCCGGTCGCGGTTCGGTGAGCAGTCCCGCGGTGATGCCCGCTTCCAGGGCGTCGATGAGCTGATCGGCGTCGTGGTCCGCGGCGTGGACCAGGAGGGCGACCGGAACCTCGCGTCCGGCGACGGCCGCCAGGCGCAGTCCGGCGGTGACGGTCGGCGCGAGCAGTGCCAGCCGTCGCCGCAGCACGTCCTGGACGCCCTGCGGGATGCTGGCCAATGCCTTCTCCTCGCCCTCGCCGGCCAGCAGGAGCGAACTCTCGCGCAGGTAGAAGGGGTTTCCGCCGGCCCGTTCGGCCAGGGCCGCCGCGGCCCGGTCGCTCATGCCGGTCGCCGTGCGCCGCAGCAGCGCCTTCGCCTGGGTGTCCGACAGTCCGGCGAGTGCCAGTCGTACGGGCGGGCGGGCGGCGAGGCGGGCCAGTGCCGCGGTCAGGTCGCCCTCGCCGGTGCGGTACGAGCCCACCAGGAGCAGGGGCACGTCGCGCAGTTGCTCGGCGCAGAGCAGGAACAGCTCGACGCTCTCCTGGTCGCCCCGGTGCAGGTCGTCGAGGAAGACCGCCAGGGGCTGCCGCAGGGCCGTCTCACGGAGCCAGCCGAGCAGCGCCCTGTGGAGCCGGAAGCGGCGGGCCGGGCTGCCGTCCGGCTGCCCGGGGCCGGTCTCGCTGCCGGGGGCCAGGAGCGGGGCCAGCTCCTCGGCGTACGGGCCCGGCGGGGCGGCCTGCGCGAGGGTCGGCAGCATGTCGAACCAGGCCCTGCCGGGCGGGGCGCCCTCGCTCTCCGGGCACTGCCCGAAGGCGGTCAGCCAGCCCTGCGGGGGAAGTTGTCGGAGGGCGGCCTCCAGGAGGCTCGATTTGCCGATGCCGGCTTCTCCGGAGACCAGGACCACCTGTGCCCGGCCGTCTCGTGCCCGGTCCGCGGCGGAGGCGAGCCGGGCGAGCTCCTCGTCGCGGCCCAGGAGCCGGTCCGCCGCCAGCACCGTCGGTGCAGCGGGCCTCCCGTGTCCAACGGCCCCGGCCGGCTCCTGTGCCGGCTCCGCGGCAGAGGCCGCCTGCGGCTGCGCGGCGGCCATGGCGGGTACGCCGGCTTCACCGGCTTCACCGGCTTCACCGGATTCGCCGGTCTCCCGGTGGAGCAGGTCGAGTCGCTGGTGCAGCAGCGACTGTTCCAGCTCCAGCAGGGTGGGCCCGGGTTCGACGCCGAGTTCCTCGCCGAGGAGGCGCCGGGCCTGCCGCAGCGCGGCCAGGGCGTCACCCTGGCGGTCGCGGGCCCACAGCGCCAGGGTCAGCAGCCGCCAGCCTTCCTCGTGGAGCGGCTGCTCCCGGGTCAATGCCCTCGCTTCGGCGAGTGCCTGCGCCGCCTGTCCGCAGCGCAGCTGTGCCGCGGCGAGCCGTTCGCGCGCGCTACGGCGCATCTCCTCCAGGCGGGTGCGCTCTCCAGCGGTCCACGGCTCGTCCGCGAACTCGGCGTACGGCTGCCCGCCCCACGTGGCGAGCGCCCGGGTCAAGCCCTCGACGGCGGCGTGGGCGGGCAGCCCCGCTTTCGAGCCGGCGGCGACCTGGTCCTCGAACACCCAGGCGTCCACCGCACCCCGTTCCACGGCGAGGGCGTAGCCGTAGGGTGCGCTGACCAGGATCCGCGCCGGGGTCCGGGGCGGCCGTTCCGGTTCGAGGGCTCGCCGCAGACGCGCGACGTAGGCATGGAGCGATGCGTGCGCGCTCGGCGGGACGCGCGTCGGCCACAGCCTCTCGATGATGCGCTCCGTGGGCACGACCGTTCCACGGGCGACCAGCAGTTGGACCAGGACCATCCGCGCGAGCCGGCCCCGCGTATCAACCGGACGGCCGTCGACCTCGAGCCGGAACGGGCCGAGCACCTTCAATGTGATCATGACAAGAACATCGTAGACGGGTGAGCGGACCAGGAGCCGACCAGGAGGCGTCGCCCGCCGGGGTGGGGCCCCTGTCTTGTCAGTGATGGGGGGACCGCATCACCGTCAACAGCCGTGAGCGGCCGACCGCCGCCGGGAGCGCGGGACGGCAGGAGGGGCGCCGGAGCCGGGCGAAGGCCGAGGCGAAGCGGCTCACCACGGTACGCACGCAGGCTCCTTCCGGGCAGGACCGTGGCTCGGCACCTTCAGCTCCCGTCCGTCTGCGACGCCGGCTCCGCCAGGGCGCGGAACCGGTCCCACTGCACCTTCGGGCGGCGCAGCCCGCGGCGCCGGAGGTAGCGATCGGTGGACCGCTTCGTGCGGCTCAGGACCCGCAGGGCGTCGCTCGCGCGGCCCGAGCCCATGGGCTCGACCACGGTGGAGGGCACCAGGAGCCATCCGGCACCCGTCTGCCGCAAGTTGCCGCGCACGAGCGCGTTGTACATGTGGTTGAGCAGTTCGTCGTGCCGGTGGACCAGCAGGCTGGCCGGCCCCGGCTCGACGGGGCAGTCCGGCGGCACCTCGACCAGGTAGCCCGACCTCGTCGGCTGCGGGCGGGTGCGGGCCAGGACCGGCGCCCCCGAGGCGCTGCGCGCGGCCAGGACCGCCGAGGGCATGCGCCCCAGCTGTTCGGATCCGGGCAGTCGCGGCGTGCCGGGCGCGGTCGTCGGCAGGTCATGGTTCAGCAGCTCTTCCAGGGGCGGCCGCACGATGACCTGTTCCGGTTCTACGGTGATGAGCAGGCGCAGGTAGTACCAGGACATCATCGGCCTCATGGGAAACCTGAGGTACGAGCGGCTGTGCGGCTGCCGCTCGAACAGCATGCGCCAGTACTCCTCGGCACCTCGCGGGCCCGCCATGACCCTGTCGGGGCACTCGGCGCGGCCGCTGACGAAGATCTGCGGGGCGTGATCGAGACCGCTGCCCGTCGGGTCGGAGAAGAGGAGGGCCACCCGGCCGTCGCGCCGTATGTTCAACGCCTTCTGCGCGAACGCGAGGGAGGTGGTCAGCAGAAGCGTTCCGTCCTCGCGGTGTGCGACCGCCGTCGGCCAGACCAGCGGTGTTCCGTCCTTCGCCAAGGTGACGAACTCGCAGGTGCGGTAGGCGTCCAGGACACCGGGCGGCGCGGAGTCGAGTAGCGTCATCGCGTCGCTCCGGCACCGAGCGCCGACGTGGCCTTGTGCGTGCGGACGCTCGCCGGGCCGCGCCGTCCCGTGCGGTCGATGATCGCTGCGGCGCGGTCCGTCGCTCCGTCCGACACGACCGTGACCGGCCGGGGCAAGGGGGCGGAAGCCGGACGGAAGACGCGGTGGACCACGCCCGTCTGGGGGATGTGGGGACCTCGGGGGGCACTACTGGGGAACACGCTCGCTTGCTCCAGGATCGAATGCCGACGGCGGACACGACAACCGTGCCCGCTCCCCCTTGGCGTGGACTTGGCGCCGACTTGCCACACGGCCCGGCAGGCGACGGCGAGCCGCTCCATTCGCACGGCCGGGCCGCGCCGCTGCGATGCATCACCTCTTCCAAAGGTCTCCCACGCCGCCCCCGCCCGCTCTGGCCCGCGCCATGCGAGGCCTTGCCGCGCCCGTCACTCGCGAAGACCCTGGCGTCAATTCCGGGGCCTGCGAACCACACCGGGCGTCTGGACGCGGAACCGGCCGTGGCCGGGCTCCGGAACGCCCGGGGAAGACGGCCCCGTGCTGCCGTTCGTAGGCCTCGCCCGGGTCTTCCGCCGCGACACCCCGGCTCTGGCGGCCGGGCCCGACGGTGCAGATCTGATGCAGATCTTCCGCTGCCCGTGCACCGCGCTGGGAGCACGAACTCCCCGAGCCGTGTGTCCTGCATCCCGAAACGGTGGACACCTGTCCCTGGACGAGGACGACACGCTGCCTGATTCTCTGATCGCCCGCATCGACGCGTGGGACGACGCCCAGGCGGCGGAACACGGCGCCGTGGCCCCCGCTACCAGTTCGACCTGTCGATCCCGCCCGGCTGGCGGGTGGGCGGTTTCCGAGCTGGTCGTCGACGGGCCCGATGGCCATTGGCTGCGCATCCTGCGCCATCCCGATACGGTTGCTGCTGACCGCCGCCGGCGACGAGATGGACGCCGGCTCGCACAGCCGGGTGCCTCCGGAGGACCGCGACCCGTCCCTGCGGGCGAAGGCCTCGACCCAGGGCAGCCCGTCCGTTGCCCAACCGACCCGACTCCGTTTCGGACGGGAACGGGACCTGCACGTCTTCACCTGCCCGGCCGACCCCCGGCCACCCACCCCAATGGGCTCTGTCCCAGCCAGCGGGCAGAGCCCTTCCAGGCCCCTCAGACGGGCTCAGCGCGTGTTCGCCCAGCTCAACGGAGTTCGGCCCGCACCTCGCATCCATGCGGGCAGCCAATAATCCGAATGCGGCAATGTACCATAGATCACATATGGGGTATTTGGGGTATTTGGTGCTACCGGGAACTTCTTCTGTGAGCCCTTGGCTGGAGGACTCAAGAAAGGTGAAAGGAGTGCATCGTGATCGCCAAGCTGCTTCGCAAGCTGTCCTTCACCCGCCACTACGGCGCGTACGGACTGCATGACTGGGAGGTGTACGGCGACGACTCTGTGTGACCGCATTGCTGGCGGACGCCCCTTGGCGCCCGCCGGTTCCCGGTCCTGGTGCCGACGACACCGGGGGGCGATCTCATGGGCCGAAGGAATGAGCCGCCGCGGTTGCCCGGAGGCAGCTTCGCGGCCTGGAGCCGCGATCGGCTGGGAGTGGCGCGTCGTGGCGCTGAAGAGTGTGGGGACGTCTGGCAACTGGAGCCAGGTGTCTACGTAGCCGCTGCCGCCGGGCCGTGTGAAGCGGTTCTGCGCCGCACGCAGGACTTCCCCAAGCCGTCCTCGCCTCTGTTCCCGCCGTTGAAGCGGTCGAGCGGAGCGCCGACGCCCGAGGAGCGTGCCCACGCTCATGCCGCCCGTATGCATGGATTGCGTGCGCAGGCGGTTGCAGCACGGCTTGGTGAGATTGCGCCCCGGACCGCTCGGTTTGCCGACGAGTGGCCCACCGGCCGGGACGTCGAGGTTCTTCCCCTGGTGCGGCACGCCCTGGCGGAGATCGGCGTGAGCTATCTGTTCTCCGAGGACGCTCCCGCTCTGCTGCCCCATGCCGCGCAGCTCTTCTTGGTCCGGGAGGTACTCGTACACCCCTCGCGCTGGGTGTGGCCGCGCTGGGTCCCCACGCCGACACGGCGGTACCGCACCCGGCAGCAAGTCGCCTTCACCGACGCCTTGCGGCCCGTCATCCGTCGACGTCGTTCCTCGGGCCGGCTCGGTGACGACGTGCTGGGGCAGATGCTCCGGCCCTCCCCCCGCTACGGCCTGCTGCCGGAAGAGGCCATCCTCGACTCGCTCCCCGGCATCACGGTCGCAACCTTCGAGACCCCTTCCCGGGCAGCCGGGTGGATCCTGCTCCACCTGGCCCGGCACCCGCAGGCGGCGAGCCGCGTGGCGGCCGAAGCCGCCTCCCTGCCCGCGGACCCGGCCTCGACGACCAGCGCCCACCTCGGCAGCCTGCAATACACCCAGGCCCTGGTGAGTGAGGTGCTCCGGATGTATCCCCCGAGCTGGCTGCTGGCGCGCCGCGCCCCGCGGCAGACTCAGCTCGGCGACTACACGATCGACGCCGGGTCCACCGTTCTCGTCTGCCCCTACACCGCTCACCGTGACGCACGGGAGCATGCCGACCCGGACCGGTTCATGCCGGAGCGCTGGCTCGATGATTCGGGCTCGCTGGCGAAGCCCGGGGCTTTCCTCTCCTTCGGTACCGGTCCGCACGGCTGCGAGGGGACCGCTCTGGCCATGGCGGTGCTGACGCTCCTGACTGCGCAGACCGCCTGCCGCTACCACTTGAGCGAGCCGCCCGGGCCGGAGCCCGGCTACCAGGTCACCACCCTCGAAGGTCTCGCGACTGCCGGTTTGCGCCTGCGCGCCACCGCGCGCGGCTGAGGGCGAACAGCGAACGTCCTCAGAGTTCGAGCGGCGTTCGCACCCGCCTGGACGACCGGCTCATGGTCGGCTCGCCGTGTGGCGCTGGTCGAACTCGTCGGCGAGCATGCCCATCATGACGAGGTCGTGGTGCCGGTCGGCGAAGAAGACGTGTTTCCGCAAGCGCCCTTCCTCGGTGAAGCCGAGCCGACGGAAGAGTGCCAGCGATGCCTCGTTGTCGGCGAGGATCGCTGCCAGGCATTTGTGATACCGCCACTCGGCGAACATGAAGCGCAGCAGCAACGCCACGGCTTCTGTCGCGTAGCCCTTGCGCCGGTGGTCGACGCCGACCGTGACATCAAGCTCGAACCAGCCTGAATGACAGCCGGTGCGATGCGAGGCGACCGTGCCGACCAGCTCTCCCGTGGCCGTCGCTTCGACTGCCAACCGGAAGCGGTCGCCGTCGCACTCCGCAACGGATTGCTCCTTCGCCCAGACACGGTAGCTCTCGGCGGACCGCGGCAGATCCAGTCGGCTCCCTCGCCGCCCGTCGTCGTCGGCCAAGCGCATGAACGCTGTCCAGTCGTCGGGTTCGACAGCGCGCAGGCGTACCCGATCACCGGTCCAGGACGATGCCATGCCCCCATTTGATCACGCTGTCCTGCGCACGGGACCGAGAGGCACACCGCAGTTGACTCGCCGGTACGGGTGCCGCTGTTACGCTGATTCTCTGACGGTATGAGCGCCGCTCACTCAACGAGCACGGTGCAACCCCTCGCGCTCCGCGGCGGTGGGCAGCGGCCGGATCCCCCGCGCTGCGCGCCGCAGCGGCGCCGCCTTCAGGCCCTTCAGCTCCCAGCTCCCAGCCCCCTGTGGAGGTCGGGGTGAAAGTGGTCGTTGGTCTTTCCCGGACGTTCCGCATGTACGGCGAGCAAGCGCTCGTGTACGGCCTGAACCCCGACGACGTACGGTACGCACCCGCCGAGGTGTCGGCGTCATGACCGGCGCCGACAGCCTGCGTGCGTTCAGGCGCGACGGCCGCATCGTGGTCGTCGGGGCGTCGCTGGCGGGGCTGCGGGCCGCGGAGGCTCTGCGCAACGAGGGTTTCACCGGATCGCTGACCATGATCGGCGACGAGCCGTGCGAGCCCTACGACCGGCCTCCCCTGTCCAAGCAAGTCCTGACCGGACGGGTGCCGGCCCGGGGCACCACGCTGCCACGCCGTCGCGGCATCGACGCGGAGTGGCTGCTGGGCGTGCCCGCCGACGGGCTGGACCTCGCGACGCACCACGTGCGTCTCACCGACGGACGCGAGATTCCCTTCGACCGGGTACTGATCTCCACCGGGGTACGGGCCCGGCCCTGGTTCGTCGAATCCGAGGCGGCCCTGGAAGGCGTGTTCGTCCTCCATACGCGCGAGCACGCCGAGAGCCTGCAGCGGACCCTGGCCGCCGGGCCCTTCCGGGTGCTGGTCATCGGTGCAGGATTCACCGGCTCCGAGATCGCTTCCGTCTGCCGCGAGCGGGACATCCCGGTGACCCTCGCCGAACTCGCGTCGGCCCCGCTGGTCAGTGCGCTCGGCACCGTGATCGGCGAGGTGACGGCCGACCTGCAGCGCGCGCACGGCGTCGACCTGCGCTGCGGTGTCAATGTCACCCGACTGGAAGGCGACGCGCAGGGACGGTTTCGCCGCGCCCACTTCGACGACGGCAGTACGGTCGACGCCGATGTCGCGGTGGTGGCACTCGGGAGCATCCGCAACACCGAGTGGCTCCAGGGCTGCGGACTGGCGGCGGGCGCGTGGGGAATCACCTGTGACACGGGCTGTCGCGCCCTCGACATCAACGGCCGCGTCACCGACGACGTCTTCGCCGCAGGTGACGTGGCATGTTGGCCGCACCCCCTCTACGATGATCGGCTCGTCGCACTGGAGCACTGGGCCAACGCTGTGGAACAGGCCGAGGTCGCCGCCCACAACATGGTCAGCGCCCCGGCCGACCACCGGCCCCATCTGTCCGTCCCGCGGTTCTGGTCGCTCCAGTTCGGCGTCAACATCAAGTCCGTCGGCCTGCCGACCTTCGCCGACGAGGTGGCCATCGTCCAAGGATCGCTGGACGACCACCGCTTCGTCACCGCCTACGGCTACCAGGGCCGCGTCACAGCCGCCGTGAGCTTCAACAACGGCAAACGACTGGACCACTACCAACGGTTGATCGAGACGGCCGCGCCCTTCCCGCCGCCCTTCCCCACGCCCGACCAGCCGGCCGACAGCAAACCGGTGCCCGTCGACTTCCCCGACCCCGCCCTGCTCGCGCGAGACGCCACGATGGCCGTCACAGCCCGTACCCCCGGTGAACCCCGCGTCACGGCCGCGGACCGGCATCGGCGGAAGGTGGCCCGGACGGCAGCGACCGGGACGGCCGACACGCTGCGACGCATCTACGACTACTCCGCCCGGGCCGACCCCTACCCGCTGTACGCCGAGTTGCGCAGGGCACCGGTGGCCCGGCAGGAAGACGGCAGCTACGTCATCAGCACCCACCGCGAGATCACGGACGTACTGAACGACCCGCATCTGAGTTCCGACCTGAGCAATCTGTCGCCCCCGGTGCCACCCGCCGACGGAAGGACCCCGGCGTCG
Organism: Streptomyces sp. NPDC046876; assembly: GCF_040645035.1. Taxonomy (NCBI): domain Bacteria; kingdom Bacillati; phylum Actinomycetota; class Actinomycetes; order Kitasatosporales; family Streptomycetaceae; genus Streptomyces; species Streptomyces sp. NPDC046876. The sequence continues at coordinate 52,635 of NZ_JBEYXK010000035.1, forward strand.
TTCATCCACATGGACCCGCCCGAGCACGACCGCCTGCGGCGGATGGCGACACGCCAGTTCGGCCCCCCACACACACCCGGGCTCGTGACCGGGCTCGACGGCTTCCTGACCGCCACCGTCGGCAGCCTGATCGACGACCTGGCGGCCAAGAAGCGGATCGACGTCGTCGACGATTTCGCCAACCCGTTTCCCGTGACCGTGATCTGTCACCTGCTCGGTGTGCCGCGCGCGGACGAGCCGAGGTTCCACCTCTGGGTGAACGACATCATGAACTCGATCGACTACAACCCGGAGACCGACCCGAAGGCAAAGCTGGACAAGGGTGTACAGGCACGCAAGGACCTGCCCCAGCGCCTCGGCGAGCTGGTGGAACAGCGCCACGGCCGGCCGGGAGACGGCTTGCTGTCACGGCTGGCCGACGACGACGGGCCCGACGGGCGGATGACCGACGCTGAAATCGTCGCCACCGCCAAACTGCTCCTCATCGCCGGCCATGAGACCGTCGCCAACCTCATCGCCAACGGCATGCTGACGCTGCTGCGCCACCCGCAGATCCTGGAACGACTGCGCGGCGAACCGGACCTCGCCGCGCCACTGGTCGAGGAACTGCTGCGCTACGAGCCCCCCGTGCAGATCATTCCCTGGCGGGCCGCGTACAGCGACATCACCGTCGCCGACACCGTGATCCCCCAAGGCTCGCGGATCATGCTCATGCTGGCCTCAGGCAGCCGCGATCCGAAGCGCTTCCACGATCCGGACCGCTTCGACCCAGACCGGCGCGACAACCAGCACCTCGGTTTCGGCAGCGGCATTCACCTGTGCTTCGGCGGCCCGCTGGCACGCCGCGAGGCCCAGATCGCGCTGACCGAGCTGGTACGCAGACTCGACCGACCCAGGCTGGTCACCGACCCACCGCCGTACCGGCCCAGCCCCGTGCTGCGCGGGCCGATCCATCTGGACATCGAGCAGGGTGACGGTTGACGCGGCAGCCGAGGGCAGCAACGACGGTGCCACTACCCCGGCACCGGCCGGCTGCCTGCATGACCAGCCGCCCGGCCGGGGGCTTCGTGCTTCGTGCGCGGACGAGGACGCGGGCGGAAGAGCGGGCGGCTGATTGAGAATGGGCCCCGTCGACTCCGCCCGGGCTCCGGGCTGGGGCCTTGACCGGGCCACCACGGCGGTTCAGTGCTCGCAGAGGGAGAACTCCCGTTCGTAGAGCTGCTCGTTGTGTTCGTCGACGAAGAACTTCCTTTCCTTCATGAGTTCTTCGCGGTACGTCTTGGCCTGCTCGAGCGTCATGGTCGAGGTGTCTGACCAGGGCTGCTGCGGCGGCACGTCGGAGGTCGAGACGATCCGCTCCGACGGGTCGACCAGAAAGAACGCGAGGATCTTGCGGTGTCCCGGGCGGGTGGGGTCCGCGAGGCGGAACGCGTCCACGCGGTGCTGCAGGACGTTGGGGAACGCCAGGCAGCGGCCCTCAGGGGTCGGTACCGAGCCCAGCACCTGGTTCAGCGCGTCTTCGTCCTCAAGGCCGTAGACCTCGCGCAGCCCGGCGTCGTCGTTCTGTTCGTAGTGCGGGTCGTCGAGTGCGGCCCGGAATCCCAGCCGGCTCTCGGTGATGTTCTCGCTGTCCCAGTAGTAGATGCCGGTCGAGACGATCCGCTCGTTCAGCATGCCCTCGACGTGCCACGAGCCGCCGGGGTATGCGGGGTTGTCCGGGGTGAGGTGGACGGTGGCGAGCTTGACGATGACCTGGAGTCGGCGGCCGCGCAGGTCGACCCGGGCGGATGCGTCGGGCAGTGCGGGCGGAGTGAAGGCCGGGGCGTCCGGGACGATCGGGCGGCGGTTCTCCCACCAGGCCTCATAGGCGTCGGACCATGCAGCGCGGGCCTCCATGTAGGCCGCGTTGTCACTGTAGGACGACTGGCGCGGATACTCCGGCTCCGCGTCGTACCAGCCGTAGGGATCGGCCTCGATCCGCAGGGGCCGCGGGTGCCGCAGATCGGTGAGCACGTTCTCGAACAGCGGGCGCAGGCGCGCGAACACATCCGGCAGGACGGAGGCCAGTGCGCGATGCTCCTCGGGGTGGACGTTGTTGACGTACGAGCGGAAGGCGACGGCGCCGTCGTCACTGACGTCGACGTCCGTGGGCAGCCACTGGAACCTCTCCGAGAACTCGTACTTCGCGTAGTGCTTCGTCGGGTTCTGCCAGGCCCGCTCCGGCCCTCCGCTCACATCGCGCACCAGGCAGAACAGTGACGGGTGCACGAGATCCAGCACCTGGCCCTCGGATCCGGGATGCCAGTCCCGCTCCGCTTCGGGGACTTCCTCCAGGACCCGGACCGCCTCCCGCAGCCGGGACCCGAGCTGCTCGTCGATGAGGGTGTCCGACTGCCAGACCCCGTCGACCGCGGACACCTCGATGCCGGTCCGCGCGTCCCGCAGCACGGCGTAGTGCCCCAGTTCGGCGAGCACGTAGCGCACCTGCGCTTCGGTCAGGCCCTGCGCCACCGCTTCCTGCGTCCATCTGGCGACGATCTCGGCGTCGTTCATCTTGTCGAACCACGCGGGCTTGGCACGCAGGTGCGAGCTGCACTGCATCATCTGCAGTTCCCGCAGCGTTCGGGGCGTTGCGAACGCCGGGGAACGGGAGCTCTGGAAGGGCAGCGGGAAGGCGGACAGGCCGGTCACTTCTGATGATCCTCACGGTCGGTGTGCGGTGCCGGGAAGGATAGCCCGCCCCGCTGACACCACAGCCGCGGCCCCGGGCGGGACGACCGTCACTCTCTCTGACCAGCCCAGCTCGGCACCCCGCCACCGGTGAACGGCACTGCCGCCCAGGTGAGTATCGGCTGCAGCGTCGGTGGCCGCCGGCTACAATCGCGTGCAACGCGCCCCGGTGCACCTACCTGGCAGACTCCAAAGGGCTGGCTGCCCCCACCCCTTCAAGAAGGCGCGGCAGACGGATGCCTCCGAGGCGAGAAGTTTGGGCGACGCTGGTGCTGCACCAGCGCCCGCGCAGATCGCGGATGCTGCATGATCGAACGATGCTGGTCGAACTGGTGAAGGTCGCAAAGTTTCCCTGGAGCCCCTGGCTGGCCCAGATCCGGACCCCGTTCGGAGGGACCATGGTCCGCTGGTGCGGTGACCAAGCCGCGAAGCCGGGTAAGTACCACGTCGAATGGACGGTCGACGAGGACATAGCCTGGGGGCGGAACGCGAAGCCGGCCGTCGGCGTTGGACCGGGAGTCCGGCCTGGTGGCCACTGCGTGGTCCTGCGCGGTCAGCTGAACCTCACAGTGGACGGCGCCGCCGTGCTGGACTTCGATGGCACGCATATCCTGCTGGACCTTGCTCATCCGCTGCCCGAGGGTGTCGCAGGCACATGGGCCGAGCTCTTCATCGAGCGCGAGGAGATCGCTCTCTACCCGTACGAACTCTGACCAGACGTCAGTCCTTGGTCGTTGCCCACTCAGCCCAACGGGTCTCATCGATGCGGTCGGACAGATAGATCACGATGGCCTCTGGGTGCATGCCGAACGCGGTGCCCGGCTTCGGAGGCCGCAGGTGCCAGCAGCTGCTCCGGCACGCCGCCTGCTGGCGGGCAACGACGTCGTACACCCGGCCCTGAAGGGCGGTGGCGTCGCTCGTACTGCGGCGGGATGCGGGGTATCTCCCGCTCCCCCGCGTCCTGGCCCGGGGTCGGGGCGCAGCTGGCTCGCCGGTATCGGCCGGGCCACCGGGCGGTGCAGAGGCAGTAGCCGGACTCCAGGCCGTGCACCGTCTTCGGCTCACTGATGTCCAAACGGTGCGTGGAGATTGCGGCAGCCACCATCCGGTCGTCCAAGCCCGGCTCGCGGCGGCAGCCGCGCAGAAGGGCGAGGTGCCGGCGGTGAAAGCGGCCGCCGTCGTTCATCACGAACACCGTCGCGGTGACGTCGACGGCCGCACCGGAGGTCAGGATCGTGCTCGTCTTCCACCACGCGCGCAGCTGCGTGAGCGGCCGGCGCTGCTGATTGGGCGGGCGAACCTTGCGGGCGGCGAACAGCACCCACGAACCAGGCATCGAGCCGGAGGCGTACGACCCGAAACCGACGTCGACTTCGCAAACAGCGGCCTGAGCAGTGGTACTTGCCCGAACCCCAGCCCGGCGGTCCGACGAGACGGCGTGGGAGACGGCAGCCGCGGAGTTGTCGAGGGAGGGTCACGTCGCCGCTGCGGTCGCCCCGGAGATCCTGCGCCGTCCGGATGCCGTCGCGAAGGTGGCGGCTTCCTGGCCGGGCCGTTGCCTGCGACTGGCTGTCAGACGAGCACCTGGGCGGGAGCAGGCAGGTAGGGGGTGATGTTGCGCCAAGCGCGCTCGATGTACTCCTCCTTCTCACCGACCGGGGCGACATAGTGCAGCGCGGCTTCGGCGGCGTCGTTGCCCTCAAGGCGGGCGATGATCCAGGCGGCGAGGTAGTGGGAGGCCAGGCATCCGCCGGCGGTGGCGATGTTGTCCTTGGCGTAGAAGGGCTGGTTGAGGACCTCGACGCCGGCGGCGACGACCCACGGCTTGGTGATGAGGTCGGTGCAGGCGGGGATGTCGTTGAGCAGGCCGAGCCTGGCCAGCACGAGCGCACCGGAGCACTGCGCCGCGATGAGCTGGCGCGAGGGGTCCAAGCCCCGCAGGATGTTCATGATCGCCGGGTCTTCGGTGACCTCGCGGGTGGCGATGCCGCTGCCGACGATGACGGCGTCAGCGCCGCACGCCTCCTCCAGCGTGGACATCTGCTCGATGACCACCCCGTTCATCGACGTCACCTTGGGGCTGGGGGTGGCGATGGTGACACGCCAGTCGTCGGTCTTGATGCGGTTGAGCACACCGAGCGCGATCAGGGAATCGAGCTCGTTGTAGCCCTCGAAGGTGAGGATGGCGATGTGCACGACGGCTGTCCTTCCGGATGAGTAGGACTCAACGGTAAGAACCCGAGAGCAGGACAGTCAAAGAATTGTCATGGATACAATCCGGTGCATGGCAGCCTCGCGGTACAAGAAGCTGGTCGACGCGCTCGCATCCGACATCCGGACCGGGCGCCTCGCCCCGGGGATGCGGCTGCCGACCCACCGCGCTCTCGCCGCCCGCGAGGGCATCGCCGTGGTGACCGCGACACGGGTGTACGCCGAGCTGGAAGCGATGCGCCTGGTGAGCCGGGAACAGGGCCGCGGCACGTTCGTGCGTGACATCGCGGTCCCCGCCGGTCACGGCATCGATCAACAGGCCGTCGCCACGGACGCGGTCGACCTCAGCTTCAACTACCCGTCGCTGCCCGGCCAGGCCGACCTCCTGCGGCAGGCCCTGCGAGAGGTGGCCACCTCCGGTGATCTCGACTCGCTGCTGCACTACCAACCACACCGAGGGCGCCCCCAGGACAGAGCCTCCATCGCACGACACCTCACACGCCGGGGAATCACCGCCGAGGCGGATCGGATCCTCATCGCCAACGGCGCCCAGCACGGCCTGGCCATCACCGTCATGGCCACGCTGAGCGCCGGCGACGTCGTCGCGGTCGACGCCCTCACCTACCCGGGTTTCAAGGTGCTCGCGCACGCCTTCCATCTCGACCTGGAGCCCATTCCCACCACCACCGACGGGCCGGATCTCGATGCCCTGGAGAAACTGTGCGCGACCCGCCCGGTGCGCGCGATCTACACCATGCCCACCCTGCACAACCCCCTGGGCTGGGTCATGTCGGCCACCGACCGCACACGTCTGATCAGGATCGCCCGACAGCACGGTCCGCTCATCATCGAGGACGCCTCATATGCCTACCTGGTCGAGGATCCTCCACCGCCTCTGGTCGCAACGGCACCGGACATCACGGTCTACGTCTCGGGACTGTCCAAGAGCATCGCCACCGGCCTGCGGGTCGGCTTCGTCCTCGCGCCGCCGCCCACGGTTCCGTCCCTCGAACGCGCCATCCGGGCAACCACCTGGAACACCCCTGCCCTCACCACCGCCATCGCCTGCCGCTGGCTCGACGACGGCACGGTGAACCACCTGGAAGCGCAGAAACGAGAGGATGCCAGGGCCCGCCAGGCGCTGGTCAGGCAGGAGCTGGCGGGCCTCCCGCTCATCGGCCACCCCTCGTCCTACTTCACCTGGCTGCCACTGCCCGACGACGCACGCGCCGACCGCCTGACCGCCACCCTCGCGCGCCGGCGCATCTCGGTCACCACGGCGGAGCCGTTCACCACGTCGACGCACACACCACAGGCGATCCGCCTCGCCTTGGGCTCGACCGATCTGGACAGTCTCCGGTCGACGCTGCGCACAGTGCGCCGAGTCGCCGTCGAGGACGCCTACACCTGAACTCGGGCTCCAACCCTTCTGTCGGCAAACGATGGCGGGCTCACGCGATCAACGCACCGGGGTTGCTTCGGTTTGGCCGACATCCGAGATCTGGGCTCGTACCCGGGGAGGGATGTCCATGATGGAGAACATACCGAGAAGAAGCCGCGACCGCGGCAGCGGTCCACAGCGGATTTTTCAATGCCGAGACCGTGGAGCTGTGCCTGCGCGGGGACCGGTCGGTGTCCGATGTCTGCAAGGACTTCCACTCGACCTGACGGAGTCGGCGGTGCGGTTGTCGCCGGCCCAGTACGACGAGAGTCACCAGCCCAAGGATCCGGAGCGTGACGAGCGGGCGGAGCTCGCGTCCGAGGTGCGTTGCCATGCGAACGCGCCCGCTCGTACACCTCTTGGGTTTGGACGTCGCGGCGTTCGGCTGGCTCAGCCAGGACGGGGAGAGCGCCCGGGCCGAGTTCCTCGGCGACAGCGCCGGGTTCGTCGTGCCCACCGTCGAGGCCGGCCGGGTCGTCTTCACGTCCACGCCGTGGTGACCGAGACGTCCAGCGGCAAGAAGGTCGTCGACACGGTCGCCGGACGGTTGAGCACGCCGTTCTGGGCACCGGACACCAAGGTGGAGTGGCTGGGAAGGCGCGGCGGACCGCATCCTGAAGCGACTCGATGTTCGTGAGCGTCGACTTCGCCGTGCGCTGGTACTCGCGCACGAGCCGCTGGCGCGCTTCCGGGAAACCCCGCGCTCATCATTCGGCGCGTGACCGCTTCCCCCATCTACCTGGGTCCTTCCTGACGGGCTTCTTCGGCATATGAACTTCGCGTACCTGACCGACGAACTGGACAGCAGGGCAGTCCTCTGGCTGCTCGCCGCGGGCCTGCAGGTGGTCTTCCTGACCATTGCGCTCTTCGGCCCGGCCTGCACCGCACCGGCCTCTGGCGCCGACTGCAGGACGGGGAAGGCCGCATCGCGGACGACTAGGGAGGGGAAGACCTCGGCGCCTGGGTCACCCGGCGCCCGGCCGGGGAGAGCGCGCAGGCACGCCGGAATGGACCAGCATCGGGCCGAATCACCCGTTTCCGCCGCCAGCCCGTCGCGATAAAGGCCCCGCCATCGGCTTCAGCGCTGGTCAACCTGCTCATTGCGCCGCCGGTCTGGGTCGGCCGGCCAGCGCCGGGTCACCGATCTCGCAGCACGCATGAGCCGGCTGCTGGACCAACCTCGGCGAGGCCCCCGAGCCCGGCAGGTGGAGCAGGATGCCGCCCGCCTCCATGAGGCGCGCTGGCTCGACAACAGCATCCCGCAGGTGGACGCCACCCTCCGGCAGGCCAAGGAGAGCCTCTTTCGGCTGGTGCTGCGGACGGGCCAGGACACCCTGGAGATCTGCGCGGTGGTCCTCCGCGTGGCCTGCCGCACACTGACCGACCTGGCCAAGGCCCATCAGGGCGGTGAGAGCTTCGCCTGATTGATCACCGCCCAGGTCAGGGCCGACGCTGAGGAGGCGGAGGTCCGGCTGACCGGGAGCTCGTGGTGGCCGGGGCAAGCCGCAGCCGGCTCGCGGAGCTCCTACTGACCGAGCTCGGGGAGGTCCCGGCCCGCTGGCAGTGGCAGGGAGCGCTGCACGCCCAGATCGACCCAGTCCTCGACGAACTGGGCGTGGACAAACGCCCCCAGCGCCTGCAGGAAGAGCTCGGCCGCCAGACCCGCGCTCCTGGCCCGGCAGACGCTTCGACTCGCGCCTGCGAGGGCGCGCGGGCGGCGGGGGCGGCGGGGACCAGGAGGGCGGCACCGCCGCGTCACGATCGGGAGTATGACCCGGACACCGCGCAGGTCCATGTACGAGCCGTCGAACACGGCTGCTACCACCTCCGTGTGGACCGGCCCTGACTCGGCCGTCACCGGCCCCTTGCGCTGCGGCGGAAACTCCCTGGCGCGGTGGCCGGACGGCACGCAGACTCCGTCCCATGACTGACATGGAATCGTTCCGGGAGGAAGTGACCGCCTGGGCGGCCGGCGGGACCGGGGACCGTGCGCGCGAGCTGGCCGCGCTGCTGCGCGTCCGGGCGGTCGTCCTGCTCGAAGGGGCGAGCGACGTCGCGGCGGTCAGCGCGCTCGCCGAGCGCCGCGGCCGGGACCTGGCGGCCGAGGGGGTCTGCGTCCTGCCGATGGGCGGTGCCATGAGTGTCGGGCGGTTCACCGGCCTCCTCGGACCGCGAGGCCTCGGCCTGCGCCTCACGGGACTGTGCGACGAGGCGGAGCGCGGCTACTACGACCGCGCCTGGGAGCGCGCCGGTGCGGCACCCGGAGGGTTCTTCGTCTGCGCGGCGGATCTGGAGGACGAGCTCATCCGCGCGCTGGGCGTGACACGGGTGGAGGAGCTCATACGCTCGGAGGGCGACCTGCGCGCCCTGCAGACCTTCCTGCGCCAGCCCGCACAGCGGGGCCGCAGCCCGCAGCAGCAGCTGCGACGCTTCCTCGGCACGAAGAAGGGACGCAAGATCAGCTACGGACGGGCTCTCGTCGAGGCCCTCCCCCACGACCGCGTACCCGCCCCGCTCGACGGACTGCTCGCCGGTCTCTGACCTGGCGCCCGCTACCCCCGCCCCTCGACCGGAACGGGCCAGACGGGTGGTGTGCGGTCACGGTCGGCCGATTCCGGGTCGGCTGCGGAGTCGTCCGGCGGGTGTGTCGGCGACGGTAGTGAGACCACCCGCGGCTCGCTGGGGGTCGCGCCGTCGCAGGGAGTGTGAGTCATGCGTCGTTCTGTGCCCCTTCTGCTTGCCGCTGCCGCCTTGGCCGGGCCTCTCGCCGTTCCCGCCGCCGCGGCGGACCCGACGCCGATCACCTCGCCCTACGTGCAGGCGGCGGCGGACGTCAGCGCCGCCGGCGTGCTCAAGCGGGCGAAGAACATCGATTGGGTGCGGCACGTCAACACCGGCCGGTACTGCGTGAAGGTCAGCAACCAGGTGAACCTGGCGTTCAGCGTGGTCCAGGTCGAACTGCCCAACTCCAACCGCCGCAGCTTCACCACGACCCCCAACGCCGTCTGCGGCACGAACGCCGTCACCGTCTACACCTACGACCTCAACGGCAGCTACGTCGACAACCCCTTCACGGTCGCCGTGTTGTAACCCCGAGCCCGTCAGCCGGTTCACCGGGCGGTGACGTCCCCCGTTACCTTTTTCGTGGCTCTGTAATGGGGCCTCCGACCTTCGGGCCCGGCATGACCACCCCCTTGTGGTTCACGATCCGGGGGGGGAGGTGTCACTGAATGCGAGGGACGCTTTCATCATCGCCGAGCTGAGATGATCCTCGGCTTCGACGACGACCTGGCCGGCGAGGCAGCCCGGGTCGCCAACCGGCTGCACCGCATGCTGACCCGGATCCATCCGTCGCTGGAACGGGTGCTGAAGCCGCGGTTGCAGCACCCAGCCGTCCTCAGACTGCTGAAACGGTTTCGCCACTGCGGAGAATGCTGGCGCAGCGCCATCACATACTGGTTGCCTACGAACCCGCTGCCGGGATTCAGTTCCCCGCGCAGCTGCGCGGCTTCCACCGCCTTTCCCTCACGCTGGGCGACCTCCGGCACGCCCCAGGTCTCGCAACCGCTGCCGGGCCTGTCCGTCACCAGGCGGCCCCACCGCACCGGCGCGGCCGGCGCGCGCCAGTGCTGATCGTCGTCGGCGAGGACCAGGGCGGCATCGTCCCGCCCTGCCGGGGTACCGCACCACACCACCGTCCCACCCGTCGTCCCGCTGCCGCCCGGGGTGGAAGACCCCCACCGGGGTGCCGGCGGGTCCGACGACGTGCGCGGAGGTCAGCACCAGCCGCCCCAGGACCGCATACCCCGAACCGGCCCACCCGGCCCGCTCACTCCGGCCAGACGCTGCTGCTCCATGCAAACCCTCCACGGCCCCTGCCGAAAAACACCCGCTGCTCTGGGTGCCGGCGGATGCGTCCTCGGCCCCGGCTCGGCTCAGTACTCCTTGATGCGCTCTGTTGTTGCTCCGGGGCCCGGCTGGCGTGGCCGTGTCGCGCGCATCAGCAGGTCCGTGCCGTTTGCGGTCTTCGGGGTGAGGGTGAAGGACACCCTGTGCGTGCGCCCGCGTGATACCCCGGCTTCGGCCCCCGCGGACCCGACCGCCCACAGCCTGAACCCGGCCTTCGCCTTCGCGTCCGCCCGCAACTCGACCTCGAAATCCATCGCCACCGGCCCCACCGCGAACACCACCCCGGGATCCGCACGTCTGGTCGGCAGGCCACCAGCGCAGAGCGGCGGTGGCTGTGGTGAACGCTGCGCCCGCCGTTTCCACCGCTGAAGGATTTACCCGCTCTGGCGCGCTTGAGCGACTTACCCAGCCGCGGCTGGCGAGCGAACAAAGATCTGGGTCGGGGCCGGTCGGCCTAACGCAGGAGCCACTTCCTGGTCAGGTCCATGACCTGCGCGCGGCTGTGGGCGCCGTGGTCGGCGGCGACGACGTAGCTGCCGAGCCGCACCGAGAAGGTGAGCATGCAGCGGACCTCGACATCGTCCTCGTCGGTGCAGAACTCGCGGAACAGCGACCGCAGGTAGTCCATGCGCCGGTTGTCGACGCGGCGCAGCCGCTCCGCGACGGCCTCGTCGCGTCGCGACCAGTCGCGGATCGCGAGGTCGAGCGCCACGCCGGTCGCCGGCCCGTCCTCGATTTCGGCGACGAGCGTGAACAGCCGCTCCAGCCGGGCCCTGGCGTCCCCGCCGCCGCTCTCGACCTGCTCGATCACCGCCTCGGTGACCGACCGTTCCCAGGTGTCGAGCATCTCGTCGAGGAGTGCGCCGCGGTTGCGGAAGTAGCCGTAGAAACCGCCCTTGCTGACGCCGAGCGCCTGCGCCAGCGCCTCCACGCGGACGGCCTCGGGTCCGCCCGCGGCGAGCGCCCGCAGGCCCTCGTCGATCCACTTGCCGCGTGGTGTGCGGGTCACGCCCACGGTGTGTCTCTCCCCTCACACAGCACCTGTCTATACGGCACCGTATAGACAGGTGCTACCTTCTTCTATACGGCATCGTATAGACAGGAGCTTGCTCGTGAGACTCCCGAAAACCGCGCACACCTCCCGCCCCTGGCGGATCCACGAGATCGCAGCCGATTTCCATGTCGAGGACGTCTGGGAACTGCCGACACCGGGCGGAGCGGACGATCTGGCCCTACTCGTGGACCAGTTCACGAACGGCGAGGGCGATCCCGTTCCGTCTCCCGTGGGCCGCGCGCTCTTCGCGCTCCGCTGGAAGCTCGGCGCCCTGTTCGGCTGGGACAAGCCCTCCGACGGCATCGGCGCCCGGGTGCCTACGTTGCGCGACCGGCTCCCGGCGGACCTCCGCGAGGGCCCCCGAGGCCCGGACACCAAGTCGGTTCCGTTCACCTCCGTCTTCCTGACCCATGACGAGTGGGCGGCGGAGATGGCCAACCGGACCATGCACGGCGTGATGCACATCGGCTGGGTCTCGGACGGATCCGGCGGCGACCGCGGCCAGATGGCCGTCCTGGTCAAGCCCAACGGGCGCCTCGGCGCGCTCTACATGCTGGGCATCAAGCCCTTCCGCTACCTGGGGGTCTACCCGGCGCTGATCCGCAGCATCGGCCGCGAGTGGGAGCGGCGCGCCGCCGAGAGGAGCGCGAGCGCCTCCTAGTGCTGTGACCGGGTAGGTTTGCCGGGTTGCTCGTTGTGCTGGTCGGATGTGACGACACGCGGACACCGTCCGCGACGTGATGCACCGCTTCAACGAGATCGGGCTCGCATGCCTGAACCTCGGTAGGCGGGAGAGCGTCTCCGCCTCTTGAATGGTGAGGACGCGGACTTCGTCGTCGAGACGGCCACCACCCGCCCGCCCGCACTGGGCATGCCCTTCACCCGCTGGTCGGTCCGCAAACTCGCCGATCACCTGCGGCGCAACATCTCCCGGCCCGTTCGCCTTCGACGAGCTCGTCCCCTTGGCACCCGTCCGACCGCCGGATCCTGCCGGAAGAAGCAGCGCCGGCCCGACCGGCCGGCGGCCACCTTACGCCGCACCCACGGCATGACCTGCTTACGTGGCTGCTACTCGGTCGGGCGACGACAAGCTGTGGGGCATCAACCGCAGACGCAATGGCATCCACCACATCCGGGCTGCCCGGCGATCGATCCGGGCAGCTCGTCCGGACGGGGCCCCGATCTACGTGATCCCCGACAACCTCTCCGCCCAGCTGTGCTTTCACGCCAACCTGCGCATCCTGGACGAGCCCCATCGAGGCCCAGTAAGGCATCCGCTGGGGCGGCAGACCCCTAACCAACGCGGCCTGACCACCCGTCACAGGATCAGATGTCCCCCTGAACCAGGGCGTGAAGGTGCTCGTCGTGCCATCCGTCTTCGTGCAGCAAGGCGCTGCGCATCGTGCCTTCGAGGGAGTAGCCGGCCTTCGCCGCTACTCGGCATGATGCCGAGTTGGCTACGGCGTGGCACAGCCGGAGCCGGTGCAGCCCAAGGTCGTCCAACGCCCACTGACTGACGCGCTTCGTCGCCTCGACCACGACGCCCCGCCCGCGTCCTGCCGGCAGGATCCAGTACATGATTTCGGCACTGCCGCCACTGAGGTCCATGTCACCCCAGCCGATCAGCCCCACCGCCTGACCACCATCGGGCTGAGCGATGGCCCATATCGCGCTCTGCTCGTTCTCCCAACGCTCGCGCATGCGCTCGATCCGCCTGCACGCTTCCTCCTGCGAGGTCAAGACGAGCCGGTTCCACTGACGGATGGCCGGTTCCCGGGCAGCGGCCACCAAAGCGTCGGCGTCTTCGACACGCCAAGGGCGTAGCTCCAAACCGCTGGGCAGAGCGAGCACGGGTTGTTCCATTCTGGCCATGTGGCCTGCGGGAACGACGGGCGGAATGGGTGAGGTGATCATCGCCGCATCGTGCCATAGCCCTACACCGGACAGAACCTACCTCCGCAGCCCTGCAGGGAGGTGGGGTGTGACGGGCCGGGGCGGGCCCCGGCCCCGCTCCCTGCTGGTAGCCGGAATTGCTTTTCCGGGCTGCCGAGCCCCTTGTAACGTTCCGGCGTTCGGCGGCACTGACGGGTATGAGCCATGACGACCGGCGTGCGCCGTTCCTCGACCGCATGCTGACGAAGAGCCCGGAGCGGAGCCATGCGCAGGGCCCGGTCGAACTCGGTTCACAGATCACCGAGAACATCAGCAACGAAAGGCTGACGATCATGACTGCCGAGACGATCGAGACCGTTCCCACCTGCGCCTACCCTGGCTGCACCCACGCGCCCGAGCCGAAGGCTCCCGGCGCGGAGGGCCCGGCCTCCCGCTACTGCGACCACCCCGACCACAACGCCCTCGGCGCGTTCCGGAAGTTCCGCGCCAAGCGGCAGCAGCGCAAGGAGGACAAGCGCGCGGCGGCCGCGGTCAGGAAGGCGGCCGAGGAGGAGGCGAAGGGAGCCGCTCAGGCGGCACCGGTGGCCGGGCACTCGTGGCCCGCCTCCTCCGTACACGGAGCCGAGGTCGTGTCCCAGGAGCACGGACAGGCCCCCGCCGCCGAGACGGCCGAGCCCGCCCCGGCGCGGGCGGCGGCCGTGCAGGGTGAGACCGCCTCGGTGGAGGAGGACATGGAGGCGATGGAGGCCGCGGCTTCCATGGCCACGGCCATGGCCGATTCTGGCGACGGAGCCCAGTCCCGCGACACCGTCGTCGCGCTCATCAAGCAGCTCTCCGCCGATCTCCCGGCCTACATCGAGGAGTTGGCGATCATCACCGACTCCGCGGCGGCCGAGGCGCGCATCGAGACGGTCACCCGTGCCTCCGCGCAGCGCATCCTCGCCGCCGAGGAGCGCGCCACGCTCGCCGAGGAGGCGGCCGACATGGCTGTCGCCGCGCTCGACGCCGCGACCGAGAAGTTCGCCGAGGAGACGGCCGCGATCCGCGAGGAGGCCGCGCACAGGGTCGCAGACGCCGAGTTCGTCCGGGCCGAGCTGGAGCGCTACCGCGAGCGCGTCGGGATGCTCGAAGTCCGGCTCGACGCCGTCCGCGACGAAGCCGACGAGCTGCGCCGCGCCCGCGTGGCCGCTCCCGTGGCCGCGAGCTCCCCGGCCACCCCCGCTGAGCAGGCACACCCCGAGAACTGTTGAAGGTCGTAGCCGGACCGGAGTGGCGGACGTTCATCCGTAACGTTCGCCGCTCTTTCCGTCTCTGAATGACCAGTGGCCAGGGCGCCGGGGCAGTGGCCTGTGCCGCCTCCCCACCGCGCCCACGAATATCCGAGCAGAAACGGAAGAACCCTCATGTGCCGCAGCAAGCGCCGCACCGCCCTCTGGATCACCACCGCGGCCGTTGTCGTCGTGGCAGCCGTCGGGCTGTACCTCTTCCAGCCCTGGAAGCTGTTCACCACTGACCGCGTGGACGAAGCTCCTCCCGCGGCCGCCGTCCAGCAGGCGGGCACGGTCAAGCAGGTGTCGACGGGGGCGTTCATCTCGCACGAGCACGAGACCAGCGGTTCGGTCGAGATCCAGCAGCTCGCCGACGGGAAGGCGAACCTGCGCCTGACGAACCTGCGCACCTCCGACGGTCCGGCCCTGCACGTGTGGCTCAGCGATCAGCCGGTCAAGAAGGGCAACGGCGGCAACCTCGACGACGGCAAGCACATCGACCTCGGCGGCCTGAAGGGCAACGAGGGCAACCAGAACTACGCGATCCCCGCCGGCACCGACCTGAACAAGTTCTCGACGGTGACCATCTGGTGCGAGCGCTTCAGCGCCTCCTTCGGCGCGGCCGAGCTGAAGCAGCGGGCGTGACGGGGTCGGGCCGCACATAGAGGGCGAGGAGCGGGTGGCATGTCGCCACCCG
>NZ_JBEYXK010000036.1:0-66973 GCF_040645035.1 Streptomyces sp. NPDC046876
CCGCCCCAGACCCCGCGCCTCAAACGCCGGCGGGGCTGGAAGATCCAGCCCGCGCGGCGTTTGAGCGCACCGGGCGCGGAGCGCCCGGAACCGGGTCCGGGCGGAGTCCGGTTTCTGGGGGCACCTCCCAGCGGTAGCTGGGGGAGAAGGGGCGGGGAGGGGACAGGCTCCGCGCAGCGGGACCCGGCAGGGGCGGGGCCGAGTCGCCGGACCGGGGCGGCGGCCCGACCATGGAAGGGCAGCGGCCAGGGGGGCCTTCGGCGGGAGAGGCCAGTGGCGGATACCGAGACGGAAACCGGTGTGCTGATCGCGGGCGCCGGCCCGGTGGGCCTGACCGCAGCCGCAGAGCTCCGCCGCCAACGCGTCGACTGCCGCATCGTCGACCGCCTCCCGGCCCGCCTCCCGTACGCCAAGGCGGTCGGCATCCAGCCCCGCACCCTGGAGGTCTGGGACCGCATGGGCATGGTCCGCGCCGCCCTGGAGGCCGCGGTACCCCTGCGCGGCCAGTTGATGTACGTGGACGGCGCCCCGCAGGGCCACATCGACCTCCGGCTGCCCCCCGAGGTGCCGTACGGGTTCGCCGCCCTGCCCCAGTACGAGACCGAGCGCATCCTCGAGGAGCACCTGGCCCGCTTCGGCACCGCCACCGAGCGCGGCGTCGAGCTGCTGTCGTTCACGCAGGACGACGACGGAGTCGTCAGCCGGATCGTCACCGCCGACGGCGAGGAGCAGGAGCTGCGCTCGCGGTTCCTGGTCGGCTGCGACGGGGCGCACAGCATCGTCCGCAAGACGCTCGGACTGGGCTTCGAAGGCGGCGCGTTCCCCGACGAGTACATGCTCGCGGACGTGGAGGTGGACTGGAGCCTGCCCCAGGGCTACGGGGTGCGTTCCGTGCACCACGGGGTGGACGGGGCCGTCGACGACCTCCTCGTCTGCATTCCCCTGCCCGGACGCCACCGCTACCGCATGTCGATGCTGGTGCCGCCGGAGCTCTCCGCGGAGGGCGCGCAGGGCGACGCGGTCGCCCACGGCCTGGAGGCGCAGCGCGCCCCCGGGATCGAGCACATCCAGGCGGTCCTGGACCGGCTCTCGCCCGAGCCCACCACGGCGTCGGCGATGCGCTGGTCCTCCGTCTTCCGCGTCAGCCACCGCCTGGTGGACCGGTACGGCGACGGCCGGGTCTTCGTCGCGGGCGACGCGGCCCACGTCCACCCGCCGACGGGCGCCCAGGGGATGAACACCGGCATCCAGGACGCGTACAACCTGGCCTGGAAGCTGGCCCTGGCCCTGGACGGCACCGCGCACCCGCGGCTGCTCGCCAGCTACCACGCCGAGCGGCACCCCGTCGGGGAGGAGGTGGTCGGCCGTACGGTGCGGCACGCCACCCAGGGCCTGCAGGCGGATCCGGACGACGTGGCCACCGTCACGCTCCGCGAGGCGCAGCTGCTGGTGGCGTACCCCGACAGCCCCGTCGTGGGGCCGGGTACCGCCGGGGCCGAGGGCCCGGGCCCGGGCGAGCGGGCCCCGGACTGCGGCGGGCTCACCTCCGCGGTGGCGGCGGTCCCGCTGCGGCTGTACGACCTGCTGCGCGAGCGCGGGCACGTGCTGGTGCTCTACGCCGACTCCCCCGCGGCGGTGGCCTCCTGCGGCGAACTCGTCGCCGGGGTCAGGCGGTCGACCGCCACGGCCGCGCTGTCGGCGTTCGTGGTCCTCGCCGGCCCGGGCGAGCCCGACGGGAAAACGGACGCGGAGGCGGAATCCGAGCCCGACGGCGAAGGCGCGTCCGACGTCCGGTTCGGGACGACGGACGCCGACGGGGCGCCCCTGCCGGTCTTCGTGGACAGCCGGGGCGAGTTCGCCCTGCTGTACCGGACCGACGGTCCTGCGGCCTTCGTCGTACGCCCGGACGGCTATCTCGGAACGCGGCTCTCCCCGCTCAGCGTCCCGGAGCGGACCACCGTGCTCGTGGACCACCTGGCGCGGGTCTTCCGCATCTGATCAGCGGCCGCCCGCGTCGACTTCGGAATCGGCGTCGGCATCGGCATCGGCATCGGCATCGGCGCCACCGCCGGTCTCCGGCTCCGGGACGGCGCACTCGGCGGTACGGCGGCGCACCAGGTCCTCCTGGGCCAGCCGCCGCAGCAGTTCCAGCACGGGCGCGGACAGGGCGAAGACGATCACGGCCCGCTCCGCGAGCGCCGCGGCGTCGTCGAGCGTGGACGCGCGCTCCAGGTCCAGTCGGGCGATGGACCGGGCCAGCTCCGCGTACGCGACGAGGCCGTCGGGCCGGTAGCCGGGGTCGAGCCGACGGAGCTGCTTCAGGGCGGTGGCCAGCCCCCCGACGTGCGGGGAGGTGACGGGCACCTGCCAGTCCATGGCCGCGATCAGCTCGGCCACGTCCGCCCCGGCGGCAGCCTCGTCCTCCGCCTCCCGTTCGGGGTCGCCGGCCGGCGCCTCGGCGACGGGCACCGGCAGGGCGTAGCTGATCGCGCCGAGGGTGCCGTCGGTGGTGTCGGCCCGGTCGACCGCGGCCAGCACGTCGCGGGTGGCGGCGATGGAGAGCCCGCCCAGGCTGGTCAGCGCCTTGATCAGGCGGAGGCGGTGGATGTGCTCATCGCCGTACTCGGCGAGGGTCGCGGCCGTCGCCCGGCCGGCGGGCAGCAGGCCTTCCCGCCGGAAGTACTTGATGCTGGCGACCGGCACGCCGGTACAGCGGCTGAGCTCCGAGATCTTCATACGGCTTCCTCGCGGTGGTGCGGCCCGGCAGATGTCGGTCCGACTGGACACACAAGCAAGATACTGCCACTATCTAGTTCTGGATAGCCCAGATATCCAGCTACTCGATGTGACCCCACGGAGCAGCCATGCCTTCCCCTCAGCCCTCCTCCGTACTCCGCAGCCCCAAGCTGTGGATCGGCTCAGGCCTCATCCTCGCGGTGGTCTCCACCCTCTTCGCGCTGCTCTACGTCGGCGGCAACGTCAACCCGAAGGGCAACTTGCGGGACCTGCCCGTCGCCCTGGTCAACAGCGACCGCGGGGCCGACACGGGCGGCAAGCACGTCAACCTGGGCGAGCAGGTCGTCGCGGGGATCGAGAAGTCCGCGGCGAGCAACCGCAGCATCGCCTGGCAGGTCATGACCCGGCAGGAGGCCGACAAGCGGCTCGGCCAGGGCAAGCTCTACGGCGCGCTCGTCGTCCCGGCGGACTTCACCACCTCGGTGGCGGGCCTGACCGCCGCCCCGCAGCAGGGCCAGGGCCAGGCGCAGGGCCAGGGCCAGGCTCAGGGCCAGGCGCAGGCGCAGGGCCAGGCGCCCCAGGGCCAGACCCAGCCGCAGGGCCAGGGCCAGGCCCAGCCGCAGCCGGCCCGGCCGACCCTGACCGTGCTGACCAACCAGTCCGCCGGCAGCATCGGCTCCTCCATGGCCAGCGGCGCGAGCCAGAAGGCCGCCCACGCCGCCTCCGCGCAGCTCGGCAAGGACCTGCTCGGCCGTGCGGCCGGACAGGGGGCCCAGCTCTCCCCGGCCGCGAAGCTGATGCTCGCCGACCCGGTCGCCGTGGAGGTCGCCGACGGCCACCCGCTCGGCGCCCGCAGCGCCATGGGCCTGAGCGCCTTCTACTACGCCCTGGTCCTGCTCGTCTGCGGCATGCTCGCCGCCAACGTGGTCAACTCCCAGGTCGACAACGCCCTCGGCTACCTGCACACCGACTTCGGTCCCTTCCGCCAGCGCACGCCCGTCCGGCACACAAGCCGCGTGCGCACCCTGGCCGTGAACACCGTCATCATGCTCGGCCTGTCCGTGGTCATGGGCTCCCTGGTCGAGGCCACCACCGTCGGCCTGCTCGACATGGACGCCTCCCACCTCGGCCTGCTGTGGCTGTACTCGGTCGGCACCATCGCGGTCGTCGGCATCAGCGGCCTGGCGCTGCTCGCCGTCTTCGGCACGCCCGGCATGCTGCTCTCCACGATCGTCTTCATCGCGATGGCCGTCCCCTCGTCCGGCGCGACCGTGCCGCTCGAGGCGCTGCCCGGGTTCTTCCGCACGCTGTCGGAGTTCGAGCCGCTGCGGCAGCTCACCGGGGGCCTGCGCTCCATCCTCTACTACGGCGCCCAGGCCGACGCGGGCCTGACCCGGGCCTGGACCGCGATGGGCATCGCGCTGGCGGTCTCGCTGGTCTTCGGCTTCGGCATGACCCGCCTCTACGACCGCAAGGGTCTGCACCGCATCCCCCGCCCCGAGGGCGAGACGGCCGACGCGGCAGCGGAGCCCGTGAACGCCTGAGCACGGCGCACCGCACGCACCGCACGGCACCGCTCGCACCGCACACATCGACGAGAAGCCTGGAGCCCGACCGGCAGCACGACCGGTCGGGCTTCAGGCCGCTTCCGGAGGGGATACCGGCCAAGAAGCCGCCCGCCCGGACTCGGCCCGCCGACGAGCGGGCAGCCGTACGGCATGCCGAAGAACCCGCGTGAGCTGCCCCGCCGGATCTCCGACGACCACGTCGACGCCCTCGTGGACCTCGACCCGATCACGGGCACGATGCTCGGGGTGTCCGGGGCCAACGGCCGGCTGCCGGACTTCTCCCCCGACGGGGCCCGTGCGCTGGCCGACCTGGCCCGTACGACCCTGCGCCGCCTGTCCGCCTCCGAGGCGGCGGCCACCGCCACGGACACCGACGATGCGGTCGAGCGGCGGTGCGCGCGGCTGCTGCGCGAGCGGCTGGAGGCGGAGCTCGCCCAGTACGAGGCCGGTGAACACCTGCGCGCGGTGGACAACTCCACCTCGCCGCTGCACCGCGTACGGAAGGTGTTCGCGCTGACCCCCACCCGCACGGCGGAGGACTGGGCGGCCCTCGCCCGGCGGCTGCGGGCGGTGCCGCAGTGCCTGGCCGGCTACCGCGCCGCCCTCACCGAGGGCCTCGGGCAGGGGCTGGCCGCGGCCCCTCGGCAGGTACGGGCGAACGCCGCCCAGCTGCAGGAGTGGCTGGCGGCCGAGCCCGGCGCCTTCGCCCGGCAGGCAGCGGCCGCTCCGGAGTCCGTACGCCGCGAGCTGGAGGCGGCGGCGTCGGTGGCGACCGGTGCCTTCGCCGAGCTGCGGGCCTGGCTGGTACGCGAGTACGCGGGCCGGGTCGGCGAGGTTCCCGACGCCTTCGGCGCCGAGCGCTACGCCCGCTTCGCCCGTTTCCACACGGGCGCCGACGTCGACCTCGACGAGGCGTACGCCTACGGCTGGTCGGAGTTCCACCGCCTCCTGCCCGCGATGCGCGACGAAGCGGCCCGCATCCTGCCCGGGGCGCAGGACCCGTGGCAGGTGCTGGCCTGGCTGGGCGAGCACGGCCGCAGCATCGAGGGGGCGGAGGAGACCAGGCGGTGGCTCCAGTCGCTCATGGACGAGGCCGCGGACGTGCTCGACGGCACGTATTTCGACATCGCGGCCCCGGTCAGGCGGGTGGAGTCCTGCATCGCCCCGCCGGGCGGCGGCGCGGCGCCGTACTACACGCAGCCGTCCCTGGACTTCTCCCGGCCCGGCCGCACCTGGCTGCCCACACAGGGGCGGAGCCGGTTCCCGCTGCACAACCTCGTCTCCACCTGGTACCACGAGGGCCTGCCCGGCCACCATCTCCAGCTCGGGCACTGGACCCACCTCGCGGGCGGCCTCTCCCGCTACCAGACGAAGGTGGCCTGGGTGAGCGCCGCCACCGAGGGCTGGGCCCTGTACGCGGAACGCCTGATGGACGAACTCGGCTTCCTGAGCGACCCGCAGGCCCGGCTGGGCCATCTCGATGCCCAGATGCTGCGCGCCCTGCGGGTCGTCGTCGACATCGGGGTGCACCTGCGGCTGGCCGTGCCCGGGGACTCCCCGCTCCACGCGGGTGAACGGTGGACGCCCGCCCTGGCCCGGGAGTTCCTCGGCCGCCACTCCAGCCGGCCCGCCGGCTACCTCGACAGCGAGGTCGTCCGCTACCTGGGCCGGCCCGGGCAGGCCATCACGTACAAGCTCGGCGAACGGGCCTGGCTGGAGGGCCGCGAGGCGGCGCGGGCGCAGCAGGGCCCGGCCTTCGACCTCAAGCGGTGGCACATGGACGCCCTCTCGCTCGGCTCCCTCGGCCTCCACGACCTACGGACCGAACTCACCGCACCCCGCCCCTGACCGCGCAGAACTGGCCGGAACACATCCGTGACACCCGGCGCGGTACGGGTAGCCTTCCGGGTCCGACGGGCGCCTGGGGGAGGCGGTTGGCATGGATGCAGGGAGCGGGAGCGCCGTACCGAGCGACGCATCGGTGGCCAGGGTCCTGGGCCCGGACGGCATACCCGAGGGGGCGGGGTTCCGGGCGGCCCCGCGCGAGGTCATCACCTGCGCCCATGTCGTCGCCAAGGCCCTCGGGCTGCCGGAGGACACCGCCGATCCGCCCGGGGGCCGCGTGTGGGTGGACTTCCCGCTCGCCGAGCGCAGCACCCGGGTGCCCGCGCGGATCGCCGCGTGGACCCCGGTCGGCCGGGACGGATCCGGGGACGTCGCCGTCCTCACCCTGCTGGAGGACCCGCCGGCCGGGGCTCCCATCGCCCGCCTGGTGGAGGACGCGGCCGGCCCCGACCGCCGGGTGCGCACCTTCGGCTTCCCGCCACACCGCGACGACGGGGCCTGGAGCGTCGGGTGGCTGCGCGGCGCGACGGGGCCGGCTGGCTCCAGTACGACACCGATCCGGCCAGCGAGCACCGGGTGGAGCGCGGCTTCTCGGGCAGCCCCGTCTGGGACGTCGCCGAGGGCGGTGTGGTCGGCATGGTCGTCGCCGCGGACGCGCGGGCCGGGGTGCGCACCGCCTACCTGATCCCCACCCGCACCCTGCGGGGCACCTGGTCGGCTCTGGCCGACGCCGCCCTGCCCGCCTGCCCGTTCCGCTCGCTGGAACCCTTCGAGGAGCGGGACGCGGCCCTCTTCCACGACCGCGGCGAACCGGCCCGCCATGTGGCCCCCCTGGCTCACGGCGGCGAACTCCGTCTCGAAGCTCGTCCTGACGGCATGGGACCTGACCGGGGCGGCACCGGTGGCGAGGGAACTGCTGAACCTGCCCACCGACGACCTCAAACGGGCCGTGCACATGGACCTGAGCCAGGATCTGGCCCGGGTCGCGGTCATCGAGACGAACTATGCGTCCCCGCCTGCCGTGGAGCATCGGATCGAGATCCGTGACCTCGCGAGTGGGAAGGTGCTGCACGAGGAGCGCGGCACGCAGCAGGTGGCCGTGACGGGCATCGCGGCGAGCGCGGATCCCGGGCAGGCGGTGGCCTACGGCTTCGTTGACGGCCAGCCCGGACTCCCCCCCCGTGGCCGATGGCTCCGTGCGCACCTTCGTAGGCAGGGAGACCTGGCAGGCGATGGACCTGACGGGTCCCGCAGCCGGTCAGGCCGCCGTCCTGACGTCGATCGGCCTCCTCGCGGTCGTCGGGCCCGGTGACCGGGACGCCCTCAGCCGTGTCCCGGCGGCCCCCGCGCCCGTGGCCGGGTCCCCTTCGGCCGGCGAGGCCCGGCAGTGGATGGACCGCCTGTGCCGGATCCTCGCCGACGAGACGCTGCCGCCGGGCAAGGAGGCCAAGCTGCCGCCCGGGGCCTACCGGGGCCGGCTGTGCGCGGGGTGAGGAGCGTCCGGAGGACGGGTCATGACGCCAGCGCGGCGCGCAGGGCCGTGGCGGATTCCGCCGAGGTGTAGAGGGTTTCCGCGGCCACCCGGCCCACGGGGCCCAGGTCCAGGTGGACCGGCGGTGCCAGGCGGAGGACGACGTTGACGTTGCCGTCCACGGAGCAGGCCACTGCGTTCGGTTCGCCCGGGACGGGGCGCGGGCCGCAGCCCGGGACGGTTCGTACGGTCGATCCGACCGAGCGCACGGCCTCGCGGGGGAGCTGCACTTCGCCGAGGAAGCCGGTGCGGAGCACGAGGGCGTCCCCGCGTACCTCGTGCGGGGCGCGGGCCAGGGCCGCGACCGTGCCCAGTCCGGCCAGGATCAGCACCGCTTCCAGCACGGCGTGGGCGACGCGCACCGCGGGCGGCAGCATCGACGAGATCGGGACCGCGGCGGCGAGTTCCATCACCACCAGGCACAGCAGGTTCTGGCGCAGCGTCTGGGAGTGCGGTGCGGTAGCGGTGGCGGCCGCCCCGTCCCGGCTGCTGCGCCGCGTCCCCGGCACCAGGGCGGCCGCCCAGATCCGCACGATCCGCCACGGGGTGGGCCGCCCGGCCACTGTCCCGCAGATCCCGCCCGTTGCCTGCGTGTCCATCCGGTCCTCCCCTTGCTGGTGGTTGCCTCCAGCCTCGCCCCGGCCGCGCGCCGGACCCAGTGAGGTTTGTCATCGTTCCCGGCTCCGACGGCCCGTCAGAGGCGACCCACTATCCATCACCTGTGACATGTGAAATATTACCTGCGCTCCATCCCTCCCCTCCGTCCCAACTCACCGAAAGGTCAGCCACGTTGCGCAGACTCGCTGTGGTGGGAGCGGCGATATCCCTCGCCCTCCTCGCCACCCCCGCGCTCGCGGCCACCGCGCCGCCGCCCCCTTCCCCGGGCGGACAGCAGCAGGCCGAGCAGCACGCCCCCGCACCTCCGCCCGCGCCCCTGGAACTCCAGCGGCAGGCCCTGCGCCGGCAGGCGCTGGAGAGCGTCGCGGCCGGCGGTCCGGCCGCCGCCGTCAAGGCGGATGCGGACGGCACGCTCCCGCGCCAGGCCAAGGTCGGCAAGCGGTACGTCGAACTCGCCCAGGAGCGCAAGGACAAGGTCTTCGTCATCCTGGCCGAGTTCGGCGACCAGGTGGACACCACCACCGAGTTCGAGGGCAAGCCCCGCTTCGGCGGCACCCCCGGCCCCCGCCACAACACCATCGGCAAGCCGGCCGCGAACGACAACCACACCCTGTGGCGCAAGGACTTCGACCGGTCCTTCTACGAGAAGCAGTTCTTCTCCCCCGACCCCCAGTCCGCCTCGATGCGGGCCTACTACGGGCTGCAGTCCTCCGGCCGCTACGACATGGACGGCACCGTCTCCGACTGGGTGAAGCTCCCCTGGAACGAGGCCCGTTACGGCACCGACAACTGCTCCGAGCCCGGCCAGTGCCGCACCAACTGGGACCTGATCCGGGACGCCACCGCCGCCTGGTACGACGCCGAGCGCGCGAAGGGCCGTACGCCCGAGCAGATCAAGGCGCAGCTCGCCGAGTACGACGTGTGGGACCGCTACGACGCCGACCACGACGGCAACTTCGACGAGCCGGACGGCTACCTCGACCACCTCGTCGTCGTGCACGCCGGCAAGGACCAGACGTGGGGCGGCGGCGCCCAGGGCAAGGACGCCGTCTGGGCGCACCGGTGGTTCGCGTACTGGAACCAGGCCGGCAGCGCGGGCCCCGAGGGCAACAAGGCGGGCGGCACGCCGATCGGTGACTCCGGCATCTGGGCCGGCGATTACCTGACGGGCGGCGAGAACAGCGGGGCGGGCCTGTTCGCCCACGAATTCGGCCACGATCTGGGCCTGCCCGACCTGTACAGCTCGGACGGGGACAACAGCGTCAACTTCTGGTCCCTGATGTCCTCAGGCTCGTACCTGGCCAAGGGCCGGAACACCACCGGCGCGTGGCCCGGCGACCTCGACCCGTGGAGCAAGCTCCAGCTCGGCTGGCTCGAGTACACCGAGGCCGACGCGGGCCGCAAGACGCGCGCGGTGCTGGGGGTGTCGGGCTACAACACCGAGGACCCGCAGGCGCTGCTGGTGCACCTGCCGCCGTCGGAGACCCGGACCGAGCTGATCGACCCGTACGAGGGCGCCAGCCAGTGGTGGAGCGGCACCGGCGACTTCATGGACAACACCCTCGGCCGGACGGTCGACCTCACCGGAGTGTCCGGGCCGGCCCGGCTGGACGCGCGGCTCTGGTACGACATCGAGCAGGACTTCGACTTCCTGACGGTGGAGGCCTCCACGGACGGCGGCACGACCTGGACGCCGCTGCCCGGCACCGTCGGCGGTACGGCCGTCCCGGCGAAGGGCGTGTCCGGGACCTCGGCAGGCTGGACCGAACTCGCCGTGCCGCTCGACCGGTTCGCGCGGCAGAGCTTCCAGCTGCGGCTGCGCGTCACGTCCGACGGGAACACCCACGGCAAGGGAGTCACCTTCGACGACCTGCGGATCACCGCCGGCGGGCGCGAACTGCTGCACGACGGGGCGGAGCAGGGGGCGAACGGCTGGAGCGCGGTCAAGTGGTCGCGTACGGAGGGCCACACGGGCAGCGAACGCCACCCGCGCGCCTACCTGGTCGAGAACCGGCGCTACACCGGCTACGGGGCGCAGCTGAAGACCGGACCGTACAACTTCGGGTTCACCGGCGACCAGGTGGAGTTCTACCCGTACCAGCAGGGCGTGCTGATCTGGCTGTGGGACACCGCCTACAGCGACAACACCACCAAGGCCCATCCGGGCGGCGGGCTGCTGCTGCCGATCGACGCCCGGCCGGAGCCGCTGCGGCACGCGGACGGCTCGCTGCTCAACGCGCGGGCGCAGACGTTCGACGCGCCGTTCTCGCTGCGGGCGAGCGACCGGATCGTCCTGCACAAGGCGGGCGCGCCGACCGTGATCCCGTCGCGGCCGGGGGTCGCCGTCTTCGACGACCACCGGGGCTCGTACTGGAACGCGGAGCTGCCGCAGGTCGGGGTCAAGGTGCCGGACACCGGGACCCGGATCGCGGTGGTGAAGGAGGCCTCGGGGGGCGCACTCACGACGGTGCAGGTGAGTCCTTCGTCCTGAGGGACGGACCGCCGATCCCCCGGGGCCGCTGACCGGCGACCGGCCCGCCGGCCCAGCCGGACCCGCCCGGCCCGCCCGACCCGCCCGCTCCGGTGGCGCGGGGCGGGCGGGCCCGGCCGCGGCGGAGGCGCTGCTCCCGGTGGGCACGGGTTCCGCGGCGGCAGTGGCGTCCCCGGTGCATCCGGGCCGGCCGCTTCGGGCGGCGGACACCGCGCTCGCCGACTGGGCCGGAGTCGGGAGCGCCCTGCAGCGAGCCGGAGCGATGTGGGGGCCGGTGTTCCGCGCGCGATGCGGTGCTGGGCGGCCGGGGCGGCGACTACCGCGGGGTCTACAAGTGCCTCTTCCCGCGCCGGGAAACGGTCACGGACCACCACTGGGTGGTTCCGTGGAGCCTGGGGATGGCCTCGAACGTCGCCTTCCAGCCCCTGGGCGGGGGCCGGGTGGCGGTGGGCGACGCACTGGGGCCGGCGGATCCGGTCGCGGCCGCACTGCGGGCCACGACTGTCGTATGGCCGGCGATGCCGGGGGCGGCACCCGGGGCGCTCGTGGCCGGGGAGCAGGTGGATACTGCCGGTGGAAATCGACGCAGCACGGCCGGACAGCACCTCGCCCCCCCACCCCTGAGAGGTCACCTTGAGCGGAACACCGCCCGTTTCCACCCTGGACGCCTGGCGCCGGGAGCCGTTCTCCTGGCAGGGCATGACGCACGACTGCTACGAGCAGGGCGAGGGGCCGGGCGTCGTCCTGCTCCCGGAGCTGCCCGGCATCACGCCGGCGGTGCTCGGCCTGGCGCAGCACGTGGTCGACAGCGGGTTCACGGTGGTGATCCCGTCGCTGTTCGGCGTGCCGGGGCGGCCCGATACCGACCCGCGGGCCGGGGCCTCCATCGTGCGGGCCTGCATCTCCCGGGAGTTCGCCGCCTTCGCGACCAACGCGCGGCGGCCCGTGGCCGATTACGTCCGGGCCCTGGCACACAGCCTGGGCGGGCGGACGCCGGGCCCGGGGGTCGGGGTGATCGGGATGTGCTTCTCGGGCGGGTTCGCCCTGGCCGCCGCCGTGGACGGCGCGGTCCTGGCGGCGGTGCTGAGCCAGCCCTCGCTGCCGCTGCCCGTGACGGCGGCGCACCGCGCGGATCCCGGCCTGTCGGAGGCGGAGCTGCTCGAGGTGGCCCGGCGCACCCGGGACGAGGGGCTGTGCGTGCTGGGGCTGCGGTTCTCCGAGGACGGCCTCGCCCCGGGGCAGCGGTTCGCCACGCTGCGCGAGCGGCTCGGCGGGGCCTTCGAGTACATCGAGCTCGACTCCGGCCCGGGCAACGGCGGCGGCTTCGGGCGGCGGGCCCACTCGGTGCTGACCCGCGAGGTCCGCGAAACGCCCGGTCACCTGGCCCTGGAGGCCCGGGAGCGGATGGTGGCCTTCCTGCGCCGCCGGCTGGCCCCCGGTGCGCCTGCGCTGCCGGAGGTGCCCGTGGCGCCCGCGGCCGCCACGGCCTCGGATCCCGAGGCGGACTGAGCCGGGCGGCCCGGCCGGCGGTCAGGGCCGCAGCACGGCGCAGGTGGTGGTGCCGTGGGCGTACAGCCTGCCGTCGTGGGTGCCGATGATGCGGGCCTCGGCGGTGGCGGTGGTGCGGCCCACGTGCAGGGCCGTGCCCTCGCAGCGCAGCGTCGGGGTGTCGGACAGCACCGGGCGGATCATGTGCACGCCCAGCTGGACCGTGGTGTAGGTGCTGCCCGCGGGCAGGCGGGTCATCACGGCCGAGCCGAGGGCCGAGTCCAGCAGGGTGGCGAGGAAACCGCCGTGGACGGTGCCCATCGGGTTGAGCAGGTGGCCGCCCGGGTCCCCCTCGAAGACCGCTCGGCCCTCGCCGACCTCGGTGAGCCGGAAGCCCAGGGTGCTCATGATCGAGGCGGCGGGCAGCGCGCCCTCGTGGGCGGCCCGGAGGATCTCCAGGCCGGTCATGCCGAGGAGGTCCGGGGCCGGTTCGGGGCGCGGCTGCCAGGTGTGGGTGCGAGTGATCGTCTCGTGCGTGGTGGTCATGGGTCGACCGTAGGCGGGTCCGGGCCGGGGGCGGGAGTGTCGGATCCGGCAGTTTGCGGATGGATTCCGACACCGGGTGGTGCCGCCGCGCCGCCGGTAGGGTGGGCGGATGAAAGTCGCCGTACTCGCCTTGGACGGGGTGTTCGACTCCGGTATCTCCAGCGTCCTCGACGTGCTCCACACCGCGCATGCGCTGCGCGGGCAGCTGGAGGGGGCGGCGCCGCCCGGCTTCGACCTGCGCACGGTCGGGGTGCGCCGACGGGTCCGGACCGGGCTCGGGCACCGGATCGACACCGAGGACGCCACGGCCGCCGAGGACGCGGACATGCTCGTGGTCCCCGCCCTGATGGAGCGGCGCCCGCAGGCGCTGGTGGAGCTGGTCGGCTCGGCCGCGCACCGGACGGCCCGCCGGGTGCTGGCCGAGGCGCGGGAGCGGCGCACCCCGCTCGCGACCGCCTGCACCGGAACGTTCCTGCTGGCGGAGTCCGGCGTCCTCGACGGCCTGCGGACCACGACCAGTTGGTGGCTGGCGCCGGTCTTCCGGGAGCGCTATGCCCGCGTGGCCGTCGACGAGAGCCGGATGGTGACCACCAGCGACGGCGTCACCACGGCCGGCGCGGCGTTCGGCCACATCGACCTGGCGCTGGCGATCGTACGGATGCGCAGCCCTGCCCTCGCCGACCTGGTGCGGCGCTACCTGGTCGTGGACGACCGCGCCGCGCAGGCCCCGTACACGATCCCGAGCGCGCTCGCCCGACACGACCCGCTGGTCTCGGCGTTCGAGCAGTGGGTGCGCGCCCGGATCGGCGAGCCGCTGTCCATCGCGGAGGCCGCCCGCGGGCTCGGGGTGAGCGAGCGCACCCTCCAGCGCACCGTGACCCGTACGCTCGGCTGCTCCCCCATCCGCCTGGTGCAGGACCTCCGGGTGGAGCAGGCCGAACACCTGCTGCGCACGACCGCGCTGCCGCTGGCCGCGGTGGCCCGCCGGGTCGGGTACGAGAGCCCCGGCCCGCTGCGCACGCTGCTGCGCGACCGGCTGGGCCGCAGCGCCCGGAGCCTGCGCTCCCGAGGAACGGGCCCACGTTCGAAGCCGGGGTCCGGCACATCCGGCCTCGCCGGCGATTGAGGCGCGGGGTTTGGGGCAGCGCCCCAAGAAAACCCGGCTCCGCCCGGACCCTCCCCGACTCCGTCCGAAGGGACCAGCGCAGCGACGGACGGGGGGACCGGCGCTGCGCCGGTCCCCCCGTCGTCCGCCGTCGTACGCCGACGGCTCACTCGGCGGCGGCGCGGTCGCGCAGCCCGATGCCGACGAGGACCGCTGCCGCGAGGACCAGGCCGGCGTCGACC
Organism: Streptomyces sp. NPDC046876; assembly: GCF_040645035.1. NCBI lineage: Bacteria > Bacillati > Actinomycetota > Actinomycetes > Kitasatosporales > Streptomycetaceae > Streptomyces > Streptomyces sp. NPDC046876. The sequence goes on from NZ_JBEYXK010000036.1 coordinate 14,171, forward strand.
GCGAGGACCGTGCGCACCCCGTCGAACAGCGAGGCCTGCGTGGTGGCCAGGACGCCCAGCAGCGGGATGCCGATGGTGAGGCCGACCTGCTGGGTGGTGGTGACCAGGCCGGCCGCCAGCCCCTGCTCCTCGTTGCGGAGCCCGCTCGTCGCGACGAGGCCGTACGCGATGATCGCGCCGAGGTGGAACATGCTGGCCACCGAGACGGCGACGGTGGCCACCAGGGCCCCGGACGCGGTGCCGACGGCGAGGAGCGCCGCGGTGAACACGCCCTGGCCGAGCAGGGAGCCGATCAGGGTGCGGCGGGCGCCGAAGCGGCCGATGACCTTGGGGGCGTACGAGCCGGCGAAGGCGGACGCGATGCCCTGGACGCCGAAGACCAGGCCGGTCCGGAAGGACGACAGGTGCAGGGTCTCCTGGAGGTAGAGCGTCAGCACGAACACGACCGTCGACATCATCGCGAAGGTCACCAGACCGCCCGCGTTGCCCCAGGCGACCGTGCGCCGCTTCAGCATCGGCAGCGAGACGAGCGGGGCCGAGGCCTTCGACTCGACGGCGCCGAAGGCGAGGAGCAGGACCACGCCGGCGGCGAGGGTGCCCCACACGTCGGCATCGCCGAAGCCGCGCTGGGCCGCCGTGGACAGGGCGTAGATCAGGGCGAGGAGGCCGCCGGTGACGGTGACCGCACCCGGCACGTCCAGGCGCGGCCGCTGCGGGGTGCGCGACTCGGGCAGCAGGCCGGGGGCGAGGGCGAGGACCACCACGGCGGTGACGGCGAGGAGCCCCATCGTGGAGCGCCAGCCGAGGGTGTCGGTCATGACGCCGCCGAGGACCATGCCCACGGTGAAGCCGAGGGACAGCAGGGTGCCGGAGATGCCGAGCGCCTTGTCGCGCAGCGGGCCCTCGGGGAACGTCGTGGTCAGCAGGGACATGCCGGTCGGCACGATGACCGCGGCGCCGAGGCCCTGCAGGGCGCGCCCGGCGAGGAAGGCCGCCGGGTTCCAGGCCAGGGTGGCGAGGAGGGAGGCCGCGCCGAAGACGGCGAGGCCGATGAGGAAGAGCTTCTTGCGGCCGAAGAGGTCGGCAATCCGGCCGAAGAGGAGCAGGAAGCCGCCGGAGGGCAGGGCGAAGGCGGTGACCGCCCACTGCAGGGCGGACTGGCTCAGGCCGAGGTCCTTGCCGAGGGCGGGCAGGGCCACGTTCAGTACGGAGAAGTCGAGCGCCACCATGAACTGGGCGGCGCAGAGCACGAAGAGGACCAGCTTGGCCCGGCCGGTGAGCCGGTGCGCGTCGCCGGCCGCGGTACCGGTGCCGTGGCCCGCCGCGGTCCCGGTCCCGGTCTCGGCTCCGGTCCGGGTCTCGGTCTCGGCTTCGGTCCGGGTCCCGGCTCCGTGGGGGGTCGTCGTCTGTGTGTCGATTGCCATGGCCCCACCCTCGCGGCACGGGAATGGCCGTGGAGAGTGGGAACTTATCCTGTTGGTGGCACCACCAGGCAGACGACAGGGGGAGTTCGTGGCCACGCCGATCGACAAGCACCGCCGTTCCGAGCTGCGGGAATTCCTGATGAGCAGGCGGGCGAGGGTCACGCCCGCGCAGGCCGGTCTGCCGGACGGCGGGGCCCGCCGCCGCACGCCCGGACTGCGCCGCGAGGAGGTCGCCGTGCTCGCCGGGGTCGGGGTGTCCTGGTACCAGTGGCTGGAGCAGGGGCGGGACATCACGGTGTCGCCTCAGGTCCTGGATTCCGTGGGGCGCGTGCTGAAGCTGTCCAGCGCGGAGCGCCGCCACCTGTACGTACTGGCCGGGCTCAATCCGCCGGCGCTGCAGGTGGCGCCTGCCGACCGGGACATGTGCGACGGGTTGAAGCGGCTCATCGACGCGTGGATGCCGTTCCCGGCGCACATCATGGACGCCTACTGGAACACGGTGATGTACAACGACGCGGCCGCGCTGGTGCTCGGTATGCGGCCGGAGATCGTGCAGAACTGCCTGATCGCGTTCTTCACCGACCCGCTGTACCGGTCGCGCTCCAAGCGCTGGAAGGAGATCGCGTGCACGGTGGTCGCCCAGTACCGCGCGGCGTGTTCGGAGTGCCCCGACGACGAGGGGTTCATGGCGGTGATCGAGGAGGCCAGGGAACTGAGCCCGGAGTTCGCCGCGTTGTGGGACCAGCGGGACATCCGGCCCGGCGGTCAGGTGCGCAAGGAGCTCGAGCACCCGGTCGTGGGCACGCTGTTCTTCGAGTCGACGCAGCTGCGGGTGCCGGCCCGGCCCGACCTGTCGATCGTGCTGCACACCCCATGGCCGGCCACCGACACGGCGGCGAAGCTGGAATGGCTGACCTCGGCGGAGGGCCGGCGCGGCACCATGTACCCGGTCGCCGGCTGAGGCGGGGCTGCGGTCCCCGCGCTGGATCGCGCCCTGCGATACTCGCGCCATGAGCCCTCACCGCGACCCCGTCGACCTGGCCCGCAGCATCGTCGCGGACCGGTTCCCCGCAGCACTCGCGGCCGTTCTGGCCGGGTCCACCGCGGCCGGGCGGGCGACGGCGAGCAGCGATCTGGACCTGGCGGTGCTCGTCGCCGACGGCGGTGAGACGTACCGGGAGACGGTCCGGGTCGAGGGGCGTCTCGTGGAGCTGTTCGTCCACACCCGCGAGGGGCTCGCGGAGCTGTTCGCCGCGGACGCCGCCTCACGGCGCGCGGTGCTGCAGAGCATGTACGCCACCGGCATCGTCCTGGTCGACACCGGCGGGGAGGCCGGGCGGGCCCGGGCGCTGGCCGAGGCCGATCTGCGGTCGGGGCCGGCGGAGTTGGGGGCGGATGCGGTCGAGACCAAGCGGTACGTGCTCACCGACGCGCTCGATGACCTGGCGGACGCGCAGGACCCGTACGAGCGGCTCGCGGTGGGCGGTACCGTCCTCGCCTCCGCCGCCGAGCTGCTCTTCGACCACCACCGGGCCTGGGGCGGCGGCGGCAAGTGGCTCCCGCGGCGGCTGCGGGAGGCCGACCCGCAGCGCGGCGGCGCCCTCCTCTGCGGCCACCGCGAGCTGTGCGCGACCGGGGACCCGGCCGGCCTGGCCGAAGCGGCAGGACAGGTCCTGGACCTGGTCGGCGGCCCGCTCCGCGAGGGCTACCGCAGGACCTGGCGGGGCGTCATCGAGTCCGTCGGCGTGAGCGCCCGCCGCCAGGACGGACTTTGGCCCCGGTCGAAGTAGGCCTCCAGGTCCGCGTCGAGCGGGGGGACGCGGCGCGGGATCCCTCCGCCCCGCAGGGACTCCGTCGCCCCGCAGCCCGCGGCCACGGCCATGCGGGCGGCGACCGGTGAGGTGTCCGTCGTACCGCCCTCGCGGACGAAGCGCAGGAACTCGTCGACCAGTGCCGTGTCCGCTCCGCCGTGGCCGCCCGGGTCGGCGCCGGCCGCCACGGTGCGGGTGGCGTCCGGTGCACGGTCCGGGCGAGGCTGCCGCGCAGGCCGTAGCCGAGGACGCCGATCCGCAGGTCCGGCATGAGGAGGCTTCCCTTCGCAGAACGTCGCAGACGCCGCCGCGGACGCCTGCCCCGCGGGGATTCTGTCCGCCCGGCGGCCTCCTCAAGACACCGGCAGCTCAGGACGCCGGCCTCCTCGAGACACCGGATCCGCCAGGATGGGGGCATGGAGAAGGCAGAGCTGGAGGAGCGGGCCCGGCGGCTGGCGGCGGCGGGCGGCCGGCGGATCCTCGGGATCGCGGGAGCGCCGGGCGCGGGGAAGTCCACGCTGGCCGGGCACCTGGCCCGGGTGCTCGGGCCGGAGCGGGCGGTCGTCGTGCCGATGGACGGGTTCCACCTGGCGCAGGCGGAGTTGGTGCGGCTGGGCCGGGCGGACCGCAAGGGCGCGCCGGACACCTTCGACGCGGCCGGGTACGCGGCGCTGCTGCGCAGGCTGCGCGAGCCGGCAGCCGGGGAGGTGGTGTACGCGCCGGCGTTCGACCGCTCGCTGGAGGAGCCGGTGGCCGGGAGCATCCCGGTCGGGCCGGACGTACCGCTGGTGATCACGGAGGGCAACTACCTGCTGCACGAGGCGGGTCCCTGGGCCGCGGTCGGACCGCTGCTCGACGAGGTGTGGTTCCTGGCGCCCGACGAGGGGCTGCGGGTGCGGAGGCTGGTGGACCGCCACGTGCGCCACGGCAAGGAGCGGGGGTACGCGCAGGCCTGGGTCTCCCGCTCCGACGAGGCCAACGCCCGGCTGATCGCGCCGGGGCGGACCCGTGCCGATCTGGTGGTGGAGTGATCCGCCCGCCCCGTCGACACCCCGTGCGAAGCGCGATGCGCATGGTTTTGGCCATGGCGTGACAGACTGCGTCCTCGGTCACGGGGGCATCGGGCCCGCGTACGCGTGGAATCGGGAGAGTAGTGCGCAAGGCGAAGTGGGCGGCCGCGGCTGCCGGTGTGGTGCTGCTGGTCGCCGGATGCGGCAGCGAGGGCGGTTCGGACAAGGGCAAGGGGTCCGACGCACCCGCGTCCGGGTCCTCCGCCTCGGCTCCGGCGGCCGGGGCCGGTACGGGAACGGGTTCCGGAACGGGTTCGGGCAAGGGCGGGTCCCTGGACGCGGCGGCGGTCAAGAAGGAGATCGACACCGCGGCCACGGCGGCCGGCTACACGCAGAAGCCGGGCGACGACGTCCCGGCGAACCTCAAGTCCTGCATGGTGTCCTGGGCCGTCGACGCCAAGAAGGCCGCCGACTCGAAGAAGTCGTACGACGACACGGTCTCCGCCCTGGCCAAGGGCGGCTGGAAGGAGGGCCGGTCCCTCGACCAGCAGGGCTCGGTCATCAAGACGCTGGAGAAGAGCGGCTGGAGCGTGAAGGCGAGCTACCACGGCGCCGGCCCCCTCCAGATCGTCCAGTTCATCGGCACGGACAACGGCCCCGTGTGCGCGAAGGCCTTCCAGGAAGACCTCGCGAAGAACAAGCAGTAACCGCCGGGCGCGGTGCGCGGGTTCCCGTACGTCCCGAAAGGAGGCGGGAACCCGCGACACGCGTTCGGGATCAGGCTTCGGGCTCGTCCGCCCACATCAGGGAGTCGATGAGCCACGTGCCGCCGTGGTCGCTGAGGCGGAACGTCTTGCGGCCCCAGGCGGAGAACGGGATCCCGCCCCGCACGCCCCACTTGAAGTACTCCCCGGAGCGCGTGGCGGTCCCGGCGGCCACCAGGGTCGTCGACGCCACCTCGATCTCCGTGAACTCGGTCAGCTCCGCCCCGTTGAGCAGGACCAGGCGGGGGGCGAGGAACTGCTCCACGTCCATCCGGTCGACGGTGCCGTCCTCGGCGACCCGCTCGATCACCGCGTCGGGCGCGAGCACCGCCCGCGCCCCGTCCAGGGTGACGGCCTCTCCCCCGCGGCGCGTGAAGGCCGCGTAGAAGGCGGTGGCGGCCGCGTCGAGGGCCTTCTCGTCGGCCGAACGGGGCCTGGCCCGGCGCCAGTCGGCGGCGAGGACCGCGAACCGCGAGGAGTGGCGCCAGGAGCCCTTGCGGTGCACGTCCTCGCGGGAGACGGCCTCGTGGCGCATGCCGATGCGGCGCATCAGCGCCGCCGAGGCGGTGTTCTCCACGAAGCAGACGCCCGTGACGCGGTGCCAGCCGAAGCTGTCGAACGCCACGTCCAGGGCGGCCGTGACCGCCTCCGCGGCGATCCCGGTGCCGTGCACGTCCGGGTGGAAGGCGAAGCCGACTTCCCCGGTCAGCGGCGCCCTGTCGTCCCGCTTGAGCAGCACCTCCCCGACCACCCGGCCCGACTCGGTCTCGACGGCGAGGTCCAGCCAGTCGCCGGGCTCGGCGAGCGCCTCCCCGGCGAGCATCCGCTCCAGGGTGCGCTGCGTGTCCTCGCGGGTGTGCGGCTCGTGCGGCAGGTACCGCGCGACCTCGGGCAGGGAGCGGTGGGCGTGGATCGCGTCGAGGTCGTCGGCCCGTACGGGGCGCAGGCTCAGCCGCTTCGTCCGTACGGGGTAGTCGGGGTGTACGGGCGCGTGCTCGGCCGGGTCGGTCATCGGGCTCCCCTCGTTCGATGGTGCTGCCTACCTTGCCATCCGGCCGGAGCGGGGATCACTCCGGGCCCGGCGTGCGTGAAGGACCCCCGACCGGGCCGCCGAACTCGCCCTGGCACGGGCGGAGCTGAACCGGCTCCGTACTGCAACAGAAGTGCCACTACGCTTCGTGTTTACCTTCCGCCATTACGGTTACATCACGAGGTGACAGGCACTCAGTACCCGACGGAAGGCAAGAACATGACCCTTGTCACCGTACTCATCCTCGCCGCCGTCCTCGGCTGCATCGCCCTCCTCGCGTTGGCGCCGGCAGCTCCCGCCAGACGCAATCCCGAGCCGGCCCGCCCGGCCACCGAGGTCCCCCGGCTGAAGACGGTCCCCGGGCAGCGCAGCATCCACCACCGCGCCGGCTGACCCCGGGAGGACGGACGGACATGACCGACGGCCCGGACCCGGACCCGGAAGCGGAAGACCCCGGGTCCGAGTCCAGGAACGAGATCCACGGGGGCGTCTTCTTCAACATGGTGGTCCAGGGCAGGACCGTCACGTTGCAGCTCCCCCCGCCGATCACCCCGGCACTGTCCGGGCTGCCCGTCGCCTCGCGCGGTTCACGGGCCGTGAAGGCCAGGTCCGGGAGCTGCTCGCCGCCCTTGCCCCCGAGAGGCCGAGCAGCCGGCCCTGGTGGCGGTGGCGGGGCTGGCCGGGGTCGGCAAGACCGAGCTGGTCGTGCAGGTCGCGGCCCGGGCCCTGCGAGAGACCCGCTGGTTCCCCGGCGGGGTGCTGTTCGTCGACCTGTTCGGCTACAGCGAGTCCCGGCGCCTCTCCCCCGAGCGCGCTCTGGACGGGATGCTGCGCGCCCTCGGCATACCCGAGGAGCACGTCCCCGCCGACCTGCAGAGCCGCAGCCGCATATACCGCAGCGTCCTCGACGCCTTCGGCCGGCAGGGGCGGCGCATCCTGGTCGTCATCGACAACGCCGCGACGGAGGAGCAGGCCGAGCCGCTGCTGCCGTCCGACGGCACGACCGAGACCCTGCTCACCTCCCGGCACACCCTCACCGTGGGCGGCAGCCTCCACGACCTGGGGGTGCTGGAGCAGCAGGGGTCGGTGGACCTGCTGCGCACCTCCCTGGAGCCGGCCCGCGGCGCGTCCGACCACCGGGTGCGGGACGAGCCGGGAGCGGCGGCCGCCATAGCCGGGCTGTGCGGGGGTCTGCCGCTGGCGCTGTGCATCGCCGCGGCCCTCCTCGCCGACACCCCGACCCGCCCGCTGGCCTCGCTCGCCGGCGCACTGCAGGCGGCCCACACCCGGCTGCGCCACCTGCGCCGCGAGGACCGCGCCGTGCAGGCCGCGTTCGACCTGTCGTACGAGCGTCAGCGAGCAGGCCCGCCTGTTCCGGCTGCTGCCGCTCGATCCGGGCCCGGACGTCTCCACCTGGGCCGCCACTCAGCTGGCGAACCTGGACACGTACGGCACCGAGGCCTTGCTCCTGGACCTCGCCCGGGCCCGTCTGATCGAGCCCGGGCGGGAGTGGGGGCGCTGGCGGATGCACGACCTCGTCCGCCTGTACGCCGACGAACGCGGCCGCGCCGGCGCGGAGGACGACGCACGACGCAGTGCGTACCGCAATCTGATGGAGTACTACCTGCGCACGGCGCACGCCGCCGACGCCCTGCTGACCCACCGGCCGGCTCCGCACCCTTCGCCGCTTCGCGACCGCGGTGATGCCGTGGCGTGGCTGGAGCACGAGCGCCCCAAGCTGGTGGCGGCCGCGCTGACGGATCCCCAGGCCGTCGTGGTCCTCGCCTTCGTCCTCGCCCGCTTCTTCGCGATGCGCGGCTTCCTCGACGACTGGCTGGTCATCAGCGAGCGTGCCGTCGCTGTCTGCAGGGCCAAGGGCGACCGGGACGGCGAGGCCGCGAGCGTCAACAACCTGGGCTTCGCGCAGCGGCACGCGCGCAGGTGCGACGATGCCATTGCGTCGCACACACGTGCCTGTGCGATGTACCAGGAGCTCGGCGACCGGCGGGGCGAGGCGATGGCCTTGACCCGGCTCGGCACCAGCCTGGTGGAGGTGAGCCGGGCCGGCGAGGCGATCGCCGCGCACACGAGGGCCGCCGCCATGCTCGACGCCCTGGGAGACCGGGCCAACGAAGCGGCGTCCATCGGCAATCTCGGCTGTGCCCTGCTGATGGCGGGAAGGCCGGAGGAGGCCGTCACGACCCTCGGCCGGGCCGTCGAGGCGTTCCGAGGCCTCGGCGATCCCACGGAGACCAGCTCGGCGCTGATCAACCTGGGCAATGCCCTCCAGCAGGCAGGCCGGCCCGAGGAGGCGATCAGCCACATCAGCGCGGCGGCGGCCGTCTTCCGGGAGCTCGACGACCACCGCCGCGTCGAGGAGGCCATCGACCCCCTGACCCGCACCGCCGTCCTCTTCGGGCAGCTCGGGGAGCGCCACAGCGAGGCCGTGGCGCTGGCGAATCCGGCCGTCGCCCTGCACACCCTCGGCAGGGGCGAGCAAGCGCTCGGCCTGCTCTCGCGGGCCGCGGCCGTCTTCGGCGAGCTCGGGGCCTCGGACGACGAGGCCGGGAGCCGGAACACGAGCGTGAACGTGACGGAGCCCGGGAGCATATCCAGCTCCCGGGCTCCTGTGGGCCACCCAATTGCGCACACCGGCGGCGTTTAAGAGTCGCGGATCATTCTGAGATCGACGTGTTCTACCTTTGAACTACCGTGCCATGAAGAGGCACAGAAGGGACTTGAACCCCTATCCATCGATGATCGCCCACGCTCGGTCGATCCGGTGTTCGGCGGCGAATACTGAGACTGGAGCGAGAATCTGAGATTTACGGGGCCGCCTCTACCGGCTTGGGCCACCCCGGCACGTGGGCCGGGGGAGGGATTCGAACCCCCACGATTGACACCCCATGGTCAGCTTCAACTTCAGTTTCAGCTTGCGCTTTTCGCGCACCCTCCCCGCTCAAAAGGAGGGAGATTCGAAAGGCTACCGGAAGAGGTAGCCGAACACCGCATCGCCGACGCGCTGGTCGGTGACGTCGACGCCGTTGGCCTCCTCGCGGGCGTACTTGACGGCCTGCTGGAGCTTCTCGACACGGTCGAGGAGCTCGTTCACGCGCCGCGCGGGCAGCGCGCCGGAGAACTTCACGGTCGTCCAGTACCCGACGGGAACGTCCTCGTAGTACACCTCGACCTGCGCCGGGTGCTTGTCGGTGGCCTCGGCCTTGACGTGGTTGCGCGGCACCTTCTTGGTGCGGATGGTGCGGACCGGGTCGGTCTTCCACGAGTCCGTCGAGGGGTCGAGGCTCCACGACTCCGAGGCGTCCAGCACCGGCAGCTTGCGTACGAAGGTGTGCAGGTCGGTGAGCTGCTTCTCCAGGAAGAGCAGGTACGGCACGGGCACCTGGGGCAGCAGGACCGTTCCGTCGACCACGACGTCCGCGGCCGCGGTGCGGTTCGCCCAGTCCTTCGTCGCGGTCACGTCGAACAGCCGCGTCAGGGTCGCCGCCGTGGTGCGCAGGACGTCCTCCGCCTTGACCTGCACCCGGGTGGACTCGGGCGGCAGTTGTTCGCCCTCCTCGTCCTTGGGCTGGTACGTACGGGAGATGCCGGCCAGCAGCGCGGGCTTCTGGACGTCGTGATGGGCTTGGGTCAACTCCTGCAGAGACTTGGACTTGACGCCCTTCTCCACGGCGATTATCTGATTCAGCTTCGGCACACGACGAACCTAACACCCGTCACGTGCGCACCACATCCGGGTTATTGGCGCTCTGCGCGTGTCACACGGGGAGGAGGGCCGGTCGTTTGGCGGTGCGGCCGGCGCCCGAGGAGCGGCCGCGCAGCCGCCGCAGCAGCCACGGGCCGAGGAAGGCCCCCGCCCAGCGGAGTTCGGCCGCGGCGGACTCCAGGCCGCGCACGGGCCGGGCGGGCGGGAGCGGGTGCGTCCAGGAGTCGTCGCTGCCGGGCAGGTCGAGGGCGTGGGCGACGGCCGCGGCGATCCGGGCGTGGCCCAGCGGTCCGGCGTGCAGCCGGTCCGCGCTCCACAGTCGGGGGTCGGTGACGACGGGGTGGCGGGCGGTCTCGGCGACGGCCACACCGTGGCGACGGGCGGCTTCGCGGATGCGGTGGTTGAGGGCGGTCACGCGGGGGCCGAGGGGCCGGGCCAGCGGGGTGACCTGGGCGACGTCGGGGAAGGTCACGGTCGCGACGCGCGTCCCCTGCGCGGTCAGCGCGGCGAAGACCGCCTCCAGGTGGCCGGCGACCTCGTCGGCGTCGAAGCGGGGCCGCAGCAGGTCGTTCATGCCGGCGATGACGGTGGCCAGGTCGGGGCGCAGCGCGAGGGCGGGGGCCAGCTGCTCCGCGCGGACCTGGCCGGCCAGGCGGCCGCGGACGGCGAGGTTGGCGTACTGCAGGCCGGGGTTGCGGCGGGCGAGGTCCTCGGCGAAGCGGTCGGCCCAGCCGCGCAGGCCGGTGGTGTCGTCGCCGTCGCCGACGCCTTCGGTCTGGCTGTCGCCGAGGGCGACGTAGCGCGCGTACCGGCCGGGGCGGCCAGGGTGTGCGGGGTGGCCGAAGTGTTCGGGGTGGCCGGAGTGTGCGGGGCTTGCGACGTCTTCGGGGTGTGCGGGGTGCGCGGGGTGTTCGCCGCGGGGGTCACTGCTCGGCACGGGCGGCCTGCCTCTCCTCGAGGACGGTGAGGGTGCGTTCGCACCACTCCTGGTTGACCTGTTCGTACGCGAGGCCCGCCAGGCACGTCAGGTACGGGCCGACGCGCTCGCCGTGGCGCAGGAAGTCCTCTTCGCTGCGCTCGCCGCGCATGCCCTGCAGGAGCCGGCCGAACAGCTCGGCCTTGGCGCGGGCGATGCCGGCGCGCTCGGTGAGCTGCGCGCACAGCGCACCGGTGTCGACGTGGTCGGCGGCATGGACCTTCACCACCAGGTCGTCGCGCATGAAGGAGGGTTTGGCGGCGGCGGCCGTGAACCGCTCCAGTTCGCCCAGTCCGGCGTCGGTGACCGTGAACAGGCGCTTGTTGGGGCGGGTGTCCTGGACCACTTCCCGGCCGCTGACCAGGCCTTCCTTCTCCAGCTTGGCGAGCTCGGTGTACAGCTGCTGGGGCAGCGCGTGCCAGAAGTTCGCCACGCCCAGGCTGAAGGACTTGGCCAGTTGGTATCCGCTCAGTTCCGCGTCGAGCAGGGCCGCCAGCACGGCGTGGCGCAGGGCCATGGGGCTCGCCTCCCGGTCGTTCCGTCACGCCCTCTATGCAGGCGCGCACGGCCCATGATACTCAGAAACCTGAATAGTCACATTCTTGAGTATGCCCGAGCACGAGGAGCGCGCGAGCCATGAACGCCAAGACAGCCGACCGTTTCCGCACCGCCGTCGAGGACCGCGACCTGGGCGCCCTGGAGGAGCTGTTCACCGAGGACGTCCGCCTGTTCAGCCCGGTGAAGTTCGTCCCCTTCGAGGGCCGGCCGATGGTGCTCGGACTGTTCGGGGTCCTGCTGCGGACCTTCGAGGACTTCCGCTACGTCGGCCGCTTCGACGGCAGCTCCGAGACCAGCGCGGACGGCTCCGAGAGCCCGTCGGCCGTGCTGCTGTTCCGGACGACCGTGAACGGACGCGAGATCCACGGGATCGACCTGCTGCACTTCGCCGAGGACGGCCGCATCAAGGAGTTCACGGTCATGGTCCGGCCGCAGTCCGCCGTCCACGCCCTGGGCGAGGCGGTCCTGGCCGGACTGGTCGCCGACGGCCTGGTGCCGCAGGCCGACTGAGACCCGCTGCCCGGCCGTCGCCCCCAACGCCCCCGCCCCTGACCGGTTGCAGGCCGGGACACGGCTGCTGACCGGGACCGGCTGCGGGACCTGCTCCGTCATGCGGCAGGATGACCCCGTTCCGGATGCGTACGCACGTGCGCAACACGAACGCGGCTCTGAGCACGACGAACTGACAGGTGGCAAGGTGACGACGACTCACTCCATACGACGGCCGGCAGCACCCCTCACCGCTTCCGCGGCCCGGCCCCGGACGGAGGCCGTCCGTTGATGACCCGGGAGCTCGTCCTGCACGACTGGCTGGCGGCCGGCATCGCTCTCGCGGCGGGCGCCGCGGCCGCCCTCGTCCTGCGCGCCGTTCTGAAGCGGCTCGCCAAGCACGCCGAGAGGACCCGGTGGGCGGGCGACGACATCATCGTCGACGCCCTGCGGCCCGTCGCCCCGGGAGCGGCCCTCATCGGAGGCGCCGCCGTGGCCGCCTCCCTGCTGCCGCTGGCGGCGCGGGTCTCGGGGTTCGTGAACCAGTCCCTGACGGCCGTCCTCGTCCTGATCGCCACGCTCAGCGCGGCGCGGGTCATCACCGGCCTCGTCCAGTCCGTGGCGCAGTCGCGGACCGGCGTGGCCGGCTCGGCCACCATCTTCGTGAACATCACGCGGATCGTGGTGCTGGCGATGGGCTTCCTCGTCGCCCTGCAGACGATGGGCGTCTCCATCGCCCCGCTGCTCACCGCCCTCGGCGTGGGCGGTCTGGCGGTCGCGCTGGCGCTCCAGGACACCCTGGCGAACCTGTTCGCGGGCGTGCACATCCTCGCCTCGAAGACGGTGCAGCCCGGCGACTACATCCGCCTCACCAGTGGTGAGGAGGGCTACGTGGTCGACATCAACTGGCGCAACACGGTGGTCCGCAACCTCTCGAACAACCTGGTCATCATCCCCAACGGACGGCTGGCCAAGACGAACATGACCAACTTCACCCAGCCGGAACAGCAGCTGTCGATCCTGGTCCAGGTCGGCGTGGGGTACGAGAGCGACCTCGAGCACGTGGAGCGGGTGACCCTCGAGGTCGTGGACAGCGTGATGGCCGACATCAACGGCGCCGTCCCCGACCACGAGGGCAAGGTCCGGTTCCACACGTTCGCGGACTCGCGGATCAACTTCACGGTGATCCTGGGCGTCGGCGAGTTCAGCGACCAGTACCGCATCAAGCACGAGTTCATCAAGCGGCTGCACCGGCGCTTCCGGTCGGAGGGCATCTCGATCCCCGCCCCGACCCGCACGGTCGCCCTCCACCAAGACGCCCTCCACCAGGACGCCCCGGCCCGCACCATGCCCCCGGTCCCCCACCAGCGCGAGACCTCGCCGTCCCTCTGACGGTCCGGTCCCGCGCCCCCTCTCCCGGTCGGCCGGGCCCTGCCCGCTGCCGCTGGGCGGGAGGGGGCCCGCGCCGGGGCGCGCCGCGCGGGTGGGTCGGGCCGCGGCGTGGATCGCGGGGCCGGGACCGTACGATGTGGCCGTGACCTTTGCCGCGCAGCCGACGAGCCGCCGCCCCGCCGGGCGCGGCTTCGTGCTGCTGGTGCTGGTCGTCCTGGCCGGCGTGCTCGGCATGCACGCCCTCTCCCCCGGCCCGGCCTCCGCCGCGGCTCCGTCTTCGGCTTCGGCTGCTGCCCATCACGGCGCGCACGCAGCCTCCGCGTCCTCCGCGTCCGAGCACGACGAGGGCGACGAGGGCTGTGCGCATCCCGACGGCGGTTCCGGCCACCTCGAACACGCCGACGGGACCTGCGCCGCGGCCGGGACCGTCACCGCCTATGCGCCCCCGGCCCTGACCGCCGCCCTCGTCGAGGCCACCGCGCTGCCCCCGCTCGCCGGGACGGCGCCGCGGTCGGCGCTGAACGGCCGGGCTCCGCCCGATCTGGCCGAATTGCAGCTCCTGCGGATCTAGAGCAGCCCGCGCGGCCCGCCACGCCCCGAGCCCGGACGTCCCCGACGTCGGCCGGGGGCGGCGCGGCGCCGTGCCCGCGGACACCTCTTCATCCGTACCCCGCGCACGCTCCCGTACCGGGAGGGCTGCGCAGCAAGGAGCCACCTCACCATGAGCAGCAAGCGTTCCCTCGTCCGCCGTACCGCCGCCCTCGTCGCCGCGGGGGCAGCCGCCCTCGTACTGGCGGCCTGCGGCACGGAGCAGGGCAGTGACCACTCCGCCGGCCACAGCGGCGCGCACACCGGCAGCAGCACCGCTCCCTCCGCTTCCGCTCCGGCCTCCGCCCTCGCCCCGCAGGACGGGCACAACGCGGCGGACGCCGCCTTCGCCAAGGGGATGATCCCGCACCACCGCCAGGCGGTGGAAATGGCGGACCTGGCGGCCACGCGCGCCGAGTCCGGCGACGTGAAGAAGCTCGCCGAGGACATCAGGAAGGCCCAGGACCCGGAGATCAGGACCCTGTCCGGGTGGCTGGCCTCGTGGGGCGAGCAGGTGCCCGCCGAGGGCGCCATGGACCACTCCGCGCACGGCGCGTCCGGCGCGGGCGGGATGATGGACGCCCAGGAGATGGACCGGCTGAAGGGCGCGTCCGGCAAGGCCTTCGACACCGCCTTCATGGAGCTGATGATCAAGCACCACGAGGGCGCCGTGGCGATGGCCAAGACGGAGCAGGCCGAGGGTGCCTTCCCCGGGGCCAAGACCATGGCGGAGGCCATCGTCAGCTCCCAGTCCGCCGAGATCGCGCAGATGAACAAGCTCCTCGGCAAGGGCTGACGGGCTCACGGGCTCACGGGCTGACACGTAACGCCCGGGTGCGGGTGCCTCCGCGGCGCCCGCACCTGCGGCGGCCGCCACGGCTTCCCGTCACTTCAGGAAGGCGCCGATGCGGTCGAGCGCCTCGGCGGGGATCGCCGTGGGCAGGGCGAAGTGGCTGAGCTGCGGCAGGGTCTCGACCTGCGCGTGCGGTACGGCGCGCCGGGCACGGGCCTCGACGTCGGCTGCGCGGTGGACGGCGCTCCGCCCGGCGAGGAGGACCAGCAGCGGCGCCCGCAGCGGCGAGGCGTCCGGGCGCCGACCCACCACGGGACGCCGGCGGCCCGCTGACGCCTCGGCGGCCAGGGCGTAGAGCCGCTTCCATTCCGGGTCGGTGTCCGTGCCGGCGGTCTCGCGCTCCAGGAAGGCGAGCGCGCGGGCCGCCGTCGGCCGTACGAGCACGGGCAGCGACCGCAGCAGGAACGCCGGGCGGAATCCGCCGAAGCACTGCGTGGGGTCGAGCAGCACCATCCGGTCGACGCGGTGCGCGCTGTGCAGGGCGTACGTGAGGGCGATCCAGGCGCCGTACGAGTGCGCCAGCAGGTGGACCCGGCTGAGGCCCAGGGCGTCGAGGAGCGCATCGAGCCAGGCCATGAGGTCGGCGGGGTTGCGCAGCGGGAGCCCGGCGGGGACGCTGCGGCCGGTGTCGCCGAGGATGTCGACGGCCAGGATCCGGTGGCCGGCGCCGAGGGCCTCGGCGGTCCGGAACCAGACGGTCCCGGTGGCGCCGCCGCCGTGCAGGAGGAGCAGCGGCGGGGCGTCCTCGGCTCCGAAGGCGTGGACGCGGGTGGTGCCGTACGGGGTGGGGACGTCGAGCTCGTCGGTGCCGGCGGGCCAGCGGGCGAGCAGGGCGTCGTAGGCGGCATGGAACGCGGCTTCGGCGGTGGACAGGGGCACGGCTCCTCCGAGCGGGGGAAGGCAGCGGACATCTTTTTGACTAGTTCTCTCGCTGAGCGAGATACTAGCTGAGTGAGCAATGACACTTCCCCCTCCCCCGAGATGCGGCTGGTCCACCTCCTGCGTGCGGTGACCGTGGAATTCGATCTCCGCGGCGCCGAGTTCGCGGCCGCGCACGGCCTGCACCCGACGGACTTGCGCGCCCTGATCTGGCTGCTGGACGCCGGGCGGGCCGGGACGAAGGCGACTCCGGGGCGGCTGGGCGACGCGCTGCGGATGAACTCCGCCGGTGTGACGGCCCTCGCGGACCGGCTGGAGCGGCTCGGGCTGGTCCGCCGGGAGCGGGACGTGCAGGACCGGCGCCGGGTGCTGCTGACGGTGGAGCAGAGGGCGGTCGACCTCGGCTGGGCCTTCTTCGGTCCGCTCATCGGGGGCCTGGTCGCCGCGGCCGAGGACTTCACCCCGGCGGAGCTGGACGTCGTCCACCGCTATCTGAGCGCGGCCCTGCGCGTGAGCGCGGCGAATCCCGCCGCTTCCGAGTCCGGTACGGAGGAGGCGGAACCGGACATGGCTTGAAATGCGTTGTTTCCCCGAGGAGCCGACCGACTTGAAGGGGACGACACATGTGGCTGACCGAAGGGGCCGGGGACCGGGACCCCCGGGGCCCGGAAAGGGCGTGGCCGGGCTTCCACTCGAAGCCGTCCCCTTACGGCGAGCCCGATTACCGCCTGGTCTTCCCGGCCCCGGTGTCCGCGCAGCTGCGGGCCCTCGCGGACGAAGTCCTGGCGGCCGACTGGCCGGTCCGGCTGGCTTTCCGGAGTTCGCGGATCACCCTGCTCGACACGCTCTGCCGCTGGCAGACCCTGCGCACGCTCGCCTACCTGCACGCCCTGGCCTCCGGTACGGCGCAGGACCCGGCGCTCCTCGACGACCTTCGGATGGTTCCCGGCCGGGACACCGCCGCCGATCCCGGGGTGCCCGAGCTGCTGGCCCGGCTGGAGCGGACCGCCGCGGACCTGCCGGCGGAGCTGCGCGACGCGGTCGTCCGCGACGGCGGCAGGCTGCTCGCCGGCAACCGGTTCGCGGCCTCGGTCGTCGCCGCCGGACTCACCTCCGACTCCCGCCCGTCGGACATGGACGAGGCCGTCTCGCGGTCGGTGGTCCTGTCCGCCTACTGGTACGAATCCCCCGCCCAGCGGGGCGGCCTCGCGCTCGCGTGGAGCGCCAATTTGTTCGTGCGCTGCTGGCTGTGGTGGTCCGCGAGCTTCACGTACGGCGACCCGGCGGGCGGCATCGGCATCACCAGCGACCCTCCGTCGCCGCGCCCCGCCGCCCGCGACCTGCCGGGCTGGGCGGCGCCCTTGCTGTGACGACGGGAGCGCGCGGACAAAGTCAGCCGGGTCTCGTTCCGCCGTTGTGGTGCGGTGGGGACAGGAGGGCGAGCAGGCCCGCGATCTCGTGGCCCCCCTCGGCGGGGTGGCGGAAGAGGGAGCCGGGGACGATGGCGTAGTGGTTGCGGCGGCCGTCGTCGGCGCGGGATTCGCGCGTGAGGTACCCGGCCTCCTCGAGGTCCGCGATGATCGCCTGCACGGTCCGTTCTGTCACCCCGCAGGTCAGGGCGACATCGCGGAGCCGTACGCCCGGGTCGCGGGAGACGGCGAGCAGGACGCGGGCGTGGTTGGTGAGAAAGGTCCACTCCGAGCGCTGAGCGCGCGCATGTCGCATACATCCAGTTTGCGCCTTTTAACTGCTAACTGCGATCATACGTGGTGATTTTCAGGTAATTATTGATAAGGGACCTCTGCCCACAATGCTGTCCAGGCACCCCACCCGGTCCTGGAGGGGCACATGAATCCCTTCACCACAGCCGTCCGCCACGCGTCCGCATCGCCGTCCGTGTCGGCGCCCCGCCGGGTCGAGGACCTCGCGGACCCCGGCCTCGGCATCACCGTGACGTCGTCCGTGGGCGGAGTCATGGTCGTCGCGGTCAGCGGTGAGATCGACCTGCACAGCGCCGTGCACCTGCGGCGGGCCCTGGCCGCTGCCCTGGCCGGCTGCCAGGACCAGTTCGAGATCGCCCTGGACCTGTCCGCCGTCACCTTCTGCGACTGCTCCGGCCTGAACGCCCTGCTGCGGGCCCGCCGCCGTGCTCGGCGCGAGTGCGTCTCGCTGACCATCAGCGCGGCGGCCCCGCCGGTCAGCCGCCTGCTGGAACTGACCGGCACGGCCGCCCTCTTCGACGGCCGAGCCGCGACGGTCAGCGGGGCTGCGGCGGGCGCCTGAGGAACCGGCCGGGCTGCGCCCGCCCCCTGGGGCTCCGCCCCAGACCCCGCGCCTCAAACGCCGGCGAGGCTGAAAATGCCCACCCCCGCTTCGAAGCGGGCGGGGAGCTCCAGCAACCCGCTCCGCGAGCGCGGTGCCGAGGTCGTCGCCCGCGCGCAACCCGTGGCACCAGCCTGCCGCCACCTGTGACGGGAGCCCGGCAATTCCAGCCTCGCCGGCGATTTCCGCCACCCTCGACCGCTTCACCGCTCTCGAACAGGCCCTCGGACCGCTGCCGGAACACCCGCGCCTCGCCCTGGACGCCGCTATCATCACGGGCCGCTGCCGGAGGCCGGGTAGTTGCTCGTCGACGTGGCCCTTCCCCACATGTTGCGCCAGTCCCGGGCGTTGGGGCACCGTCGTGTGCGTCATGACCGGTGCGTGCGGGGACACGGAGGCTCCGGCCCGGTCAACGCCCACCGGATCTCTTCACTCTCCATACGATCGACTACGGCTCCGTCACTATCACGCGGCGAACCTCTTGAACAGCACAACGCCGTCAACACATCCGTGACACAGTGCCCGTACGGAGGTGGGGACCGACCGGGAGCGCGCGGGCCAGGCCTGCCCGGCTCTGGTCGGACGATCGGGGGGAGAGCACAAGTGCTAGACGAGGAAAGCGCGTTACGGCTCGCCGCGGCGTGCACGCACGAGTCCGAGATCCGCCGGCGGCTCCGCGGGAGCGCGCTGGCGGCGGCGACGCCGCTGGACGCCGTCCTGACACAGGACGCGGAGGAACGGGAGCTGCCGGGCCTGCTCGACGCGCTGCACCGGGCGCTGCGGGCCACCGGCGACCGGCACGGACTGGACGCCTACACCCGCGCGGGCCTGACGAACGAGCGGGGTCTGTTCACGGTGGGTGTCGACCACGCCGTACCGATCGATCCCATGCTGCTGTGCCCGCTGCACCGCTGCCTGCGCCACGAGTCGCCCGACGCCCCCGCCGGGGCGCCCCGGTGCGCCGTGAACGGCGCGCCGCTGCTGCGCCGCGAGGACTGAGGGGGTCGGCGGCGTGCTCGCGGAACTGGGGAAGAAACTCGCCGAGAAATGGCTCACCTTGCTGGTCCTGCCGGGCGCGCTCTACCTGGCCGTCGGAGTGGCGGCGGACCGGCTCGGACACAGGCACCCGTTCGACGCCGCCCGGCTGGCCGGCCAGGTCGGCGCCTGGGCGAAGACCCCCGCGCTCGGCGCCTTCGGCGGCCAGGCGGTGCTGCTCGCCGCCGTGGGCGTCGCGGCCGCCGGGGTCGGGGTGGTCGCGCAGGCGCTCGGCTCCCTGGTCGAACGGCTGCACCTGGCCGCCGACTGGCGCGGCTGGCCCGCCGGAGCCCGCACCTGGGCGAACCTCGCCACCCGGCGGCGGCACGCCCGCTGGCAGCACCGGCGCGAACTGGCCGGCCGGGCCCGGGCCCGGGCCCACATCGCCGGCCCAGACTCCCGCCCGGCCGCCCTGGAAGCCGCAGCCGAGGCGCGCGCGGCCGCCTACAGCGTCAGCACCGAGGAACCCGTGCGGCCCACCTGGAGCGGGGACCGCGTCCACCTCGCCGCGCTGCACGTCCGACGCGACTTCGGGCTCGACCTGGCCGCGCTCTGGCCGCACCTGTGGCTGACCCTCCCCGACCCGCCGCGCGCCGAGGTCACCGCCGCCCGGCAGGCCCTGGCCCGCGCGGCGATGCTCACCGCCTGGGCCGTGCTGTACCTGCCGTTGGCCCTGTGGTGGTGGCCCGCGCTGATCGTCGCGGCCGCACTCACCCTCACCGGGCACCACCGCTTCCGGGCCGCCGCCGACACCTACGCCACCCTCCTGGAGGCCGTCGTCCGGCTGCACGCGGGCGACCTGGCGCGCCGACTCGGCCTCGACTGCCCGGGCCCGCTCACCGCCGCCGACGGCGCGCGCCTCGCCGGGCTCCTGGTCCCCCGGCCGCTCTCGTCCGCGTCCCCGAGTGGTACCGCGCCGACGCTCCCGGCCTGACCCCGTACGACCCGAACCGGGCCGGCGCGGCGCGTCCGCCGCGGACCGGTCCGAACGTTCCCGGTCCCGTGGGACCGCCCTCACGAAGGATGAGTGAACTGCGACATGACGCGTGCGGCACGGCTGGCGGCGGTGTGGACCCGGATCAACCGGATCGCCCAGGAGGAGAGCACGGCCCCGCTGCTGGAGCCCGCGGCGCTCGATGAAGCCCGGGCGCTGACCGAGGACTTCGCGGACGGCGACACCGAAGCGGCGTACGTGCTCGGCTGGTTCCACTGGCTCCGCTACCAGGCCCTGCCCGAGGGCGAGGACGAGGAGGACTTCGCGGCAGCCCACGATGCCTTCGGACTGTGCTTCGTACGGGGCGTGCCCGGCTTGCCCGAGATCATGCTGCCGAACCTCGCCAAGGCCGCCGTCCCGGACGCCACCGAACTGCTGGAGCGCTCGCAGTTCTCCCCCGACCCCGGCGTGCTCTCCCACGCCGTGCAGCTGTGGCAGCGCATTGTCCAGGCCACCCCGGCCGACCACCCCTACCGCGCCGACCGGTTGTTCCACCTCGGGATCGCGCTGGAGGACCGCTACGAACGGCTCGACGACCCGGCGGACCTGGACGCCATCATCACGGTGGGACGGGACGCGGAGACAGCCGGCCCCGCCGACCACCCCGACCGGGCGCGGCGGCTGGGCAACCTGGGGAACGCCCTGCGGCGGCGCTTCGAGCGGCAGGGGAAAGCGGCGGACGCGGAGGAGGCGATCCGCGTCCTGCTCCTGGCCGCCGACGTCTCGATCGACGCCCTCGACCGCTCGATCATGCTGCTCAACCTGGCGCTGGCGCTACGCAGCAGGTTCACCTGGGCGGGCGCAGCGGCTGACCTGGACGCGGCGATCGCGCACGTGGACGAGGCGGCGGCCATCGCCGCCCCCGACCACCCCGAGCGGCCCAAGATCCTCTCCCTCCGGCAGGAGCTGTCCGAGCACCGGTCCGGGTACCGGGATGTGCGAGCGGCCATGCACGACCTGGTCGAGCGCTTCGCGGCCGCGGTGGACGCCGCGACCAACGCCGCCGACCGCGCGGAGCACCTGTTCGACCTCGGTGAGGCCCTGCGCTTCCGCTTCCTGCACACGGGCGTGGTGGCGGACGTGGACGCCGCGATCGGCCGTTTCCGGGAGGCCGTGGCGGCGACCCCGCCCGGTCACCCCGACCGGGCCAAGAGGCTGTCCCACCTCGGTGAGAGCCTGCGCCTCCGCTACAACAGGACGGACCGGCCGTCCGACCTGGACGCGGCAATCGACCGCTTTGACGAGGCGGTGGCCGCCGCTGTCGACCCGGACGAGCACGCCACGCAGCGGTTCCACCTCGGCGGCGCGCTCATCGAGCGCGCCCTGGACCGGCGGGCGCTCGCGGACGTGGACAGCGCGATCCGCTGCCTGCGGCAGGCCGTGGACGCCGTTCTGAGCGATGCCCCCGGGCAGGACGGCCCCCCTGACCGTCCTGACCGGACGACGCGGCTGGTCCGGCTCACCCGGGCGCTTCAGATCCGCTTCGAGCTGACCGGTGGAATGGCGGACCTGGACGCCGTGATCAACCAGACCCGCGCGGCAGCGCCCACCACTCCACGGGACCACCCCGAGCGGGCCTCGCTGTTCATCGCGCTCGGCGGCGCGCTGGGCAAGCGGAGCGAGCTGATGGGGACGCTGGCGGACACGGACGCCGCCATCGGGTACTTGACGGAGCTCCTGGAGTCCACGCCGCCCGAGCTGCTGCACCGGGTCGGCGTCCTGAACAACCTCGGCATGGCGCTGCGGGCCCGCTTCGACCGCACGGGAGCGCTGGAGGACCTGGACACCGCAGTCGACCACTTCCGGGCGGCGGAGGAGGCCGCCGAGGACGACGACGAGCGCTCGGTCCCGCTGACCAACCTTGGCAACGCGCTGCGACACCGGAGCGAGCGGCTGGCCACGGCGGCGGACGCGGACGCCGCCGTGGCCAGCCTGACCCGGGCGGTCACCCTCACCCCCGCCGGCCACTCCCAGCGCGCGGTGCGGCTGTCCAAGCTCGGCATGGCACTGCGCTCCCGCTACGACCGGACGAAGCGCGTCGCGGACCTGGACGGCGCGATCAACTGCTTCACGGAGGCGGCGTCCCACGCCGAGGGCACGCCCGGCCTGGCCGGCATCCTGACCAATCTGGGCGGCGCGCTCCAGCGCAGGTTCGAGCTGACGCGGTCGCCCGCCGACCTGGAAGCGGCGATCGACCGCCTGGCCGAGGCGGTGGCCGCCGCCCCGACGGACAGCCTCGAACGGGTCGCGATGCTGAACAACCTGGGCGGCGCACTCCAGCGCAGGTTCGAGCTGACGGAGTCGCCCGCCGACCTGGACGCGGCGATCGACCACCTGACGGAGACGGTCAGCGCCGTCCCCGCCCACCACCCCGACTACGCGCTGGGGCTGTCCAACCTCTCCAGCAGCCTGCTGACCCGCTACCAGCGCGCGCAGCGGCCCGCTGACCTGCGCGAGGCGATCTCCTGCCGGCTGGCGGCCTCGAAGGTGCGGTCCGCCGCGCCCGGCCGCCGGATCATGGATGCGGCCCAGGCGGCGGGCCTGCTCGCCGCGTCGGGAGACCCGGCCGCCGCGGCGAACGCGGCGGAGAGCGCGGTCCTGCTGCTGCCACAGGTGGCGCCTCGACGCCTGGAGCGCGGCGACCAGCAGTACGCCATGGCACATTTCTCCGGACTGGTGGGCGACGCCGCCGCCCTGGCCCTAGCCGCCCCGGGCGGAACCCCCGCCGGGCGGGCCGAACGCGCCCTCGGCCTGTTGGAGACCGGCCGGGCCGTCCTGCTCAGCCAGGCCCTGGAGACCCGCAACGACCTGACCGACCTGCGCAAGCACCACCGCGAACTCGCCGAGCGCTTCAGTGACCTGCGGGAACGGCTCGACAGCCCCGCCGACGCAGCCGCACCCGGCAGCACCGTCCCCGGGCCGACCAGCCACGGAACGGCGGCGGACGGGCCGGCCGCGGACGGGCCGCCGCGCGAACGGCACCTGCTCGCCCGGGACTTCGCCGACCTGCTGACGGAGATCCGCGCACTGGACGGCTTCCGCACCTTCGCGCTGCCACCCGCGCCGGCCGAACTCCGCGCCCAGGCGGCCCACGGCCCCGTCGTGGTGTTCAACACCAGCGCGTACCGCAGTGACGCGCTGCTGGTCACCGAGCGCGGCATCCGGGCCCTGAACCTGCCAGACCTGGCCCTGCAGCCCCTGACCGAACGGATCGACACCTTCCAACGGGCACAACGGGATACGTCGAGCCCGGACCAGATCGAGCGGGTCGCGGCCGAGGCCGCCATGGTCGAGGTCCTTCGGTGGCTGTGGGACGCGGCCGCGGGCCCTGTGCTGCACGCGTTGGGGTTCCACGGACAGCCCGGCAACACGAAGGACTGGCCGCGGGTGTGGTGGGTGCCGGGCGGCCTGCTGGGGCTGCTCCCCCTGCACGCCGCGGGCCACCACGACGACCCGCGAGACCGTCCGGACCGGCGCACGGTGATGGACCGGGTCGTCTCCTCCTACACCCCGACGATCCGCGCGCTGCGCCACGCCCGTGAACGCGCCCGGACCGCCGCGGCGGCCGGGCCGGCGCGCAGCCTGGTCGTGGCGATGCCGACCACGCCCGGCCTGCCCCGCGACGGACGGCTGAGGCACGTCGGGAAGGAGGCGGCGGTCCTGCTCGAACGGCTGCCGGCCCCGGTGCTGTTGCGGGAGCCGGGCCCCGGCGAGGATCCGGCCGGCCGGGGGTTGCCGGTACCGACGAAGGCCGCCGTCCTGGAGCGGCTGCCGGACTGCTCGATCGCGCACTTCTGCTGCCACGGTTCGAGCGACCCCGCCGACCCCTCCCGGAGCCTGCTCCTGCTGCACGACCACGCGGACGACCCGCTGACCGTCGCGGGCCTCGCCGCCGTCGAACTGGGACGGGCCCGGCTGGCCTACCTCTCGGCCTGCCGGACGGCGGCCGTCGACACCGCCGAGCTGCTCGACGAGGCCATCCACCTCACCTCGGCCTTCCAGCTCGCCGGGTTTCCCCGGGTGATCGGCACCCTGTGGGAGATTGACGACGAACTCGCGGTCACCGTCGCCGAGTTGTTCTACGACGCCCTCGAGAACGGGACGGGGGGCCTGGATCCGGACCGCTCGGCGTACGCGCTCCACCGGGCCGTCCGCCTGATCCGCGACGGCTACGACCTGCCCGCCTCGATGGACCTGAGCGGATTGCCCTCACTCTGGGCCGCGTACGTACATTCGGGCGCCTGAGTGAGCGGCGTCGGCGCAAGGTGGTGGCCGACCGGCAGGCACGGATCACCCACTGTTCATGAAGCGAAGAGAACTCCATGATCGGGTGAACCGTGCCTGCCCTGCTACCAGCACCTACTGGCGGACGCACTCGCTTGCCGGCGATTGAGGCGTGGGGGCGGGCGGAGCCGGGGTCAGGTGAGGAGAGATGTGACGGGGGACGAGGGATTCCAGTGGGGGTCTCGGGCCGTGAGGCGGGTCGTTACCCGGGACCAGGCCCCCGGGTCGGTGCCCAGCCTGGCGGCGACCAGGTCGGCCAAGGCCCCCAGGGCGGCCTGCGCCTGCGGCGGGGCATCGGCGCGGCGGGACGCGCCGCTCAGGTACGCGAGGACCACCGCGGCCGGAGCCGCCTCGTGCAGGAGGTCGGCGGCGCCGAGGTGGCCCGAGGCCAGCAAGCCGTCGAACTGGGTGGCGGCGGCGCAGCCGTGGCGGCCGCCCAGGCCGTGCCGGGCCCGCGCCAGGGTCAGTTCGGGCCCGTCGGGCAGGCCGTCCGGTCCGGGCTCCTCCACCAGCCCGGCGTGGCGCAGCCGCAGCGCGGCCGGCGCGTCGGGATGGCGGACGATGTACGGCCATTGCGGCAGCGGATCCTCCGCGTGGGCGCTCTCCACGGCCTCCCAGTCGATCCCGTACGGGCGGTCCCGCAGGACACCGGTGGTCTGCCAGTGGTGGGTGGCCCGCCGCAGTCGGGCGACGAGCTTGCCGGGGGCCAGTTCGCGGTCGGCGCGGGCCCGCAGCACGGCGGCCGGGTCGCCGGACTCCAGTGCCTTGACGCAGAGTGTGGTGGCGGCCTGGCCGAGGACTCCGCGGGCGACGAGCGCCGCGAGCCGGTCGCGCCCGCCGTGCTCGCACAGGTGGAGGCAGCCGAGCACCTGCTGGGCGAGGCTGAGGCCGGTGCGCCGGGCGAAGACCTCCTCGATCAGGTCCGGTTCGGCCGAGGTCAGCCAGCGGTCGTCGCCCACCGGCCCGGCCGACGGATCGGCCCGCAGCACGGCCAGGACCCGCGCCCCGAGCCCCTCCGCGGGGTGTGTGCCGCCGGGGCGGGAGCGGGCCACGATGCGGCGGGCGACCTGCGCCGTGGTGCCGTGGCGGAGCAGCGCGAGGTCGACGTCCGGCTCGCCGAGGTCGGCCAGCAGCTCCGCGGCGCCGGGCGAGAGCCACCGGGTCTGGGAGGCGAGGACGCGCAGGGCCTGCGGATCGCGCCCGGCCAGCAGCCGGTCGAGGACGGTCCGCGGGGTCCGGTCGTGCCGCAGCAGGTAGGCGGCGAGCAGCCAGGGCCCGTCCGGGCCTAGCCGCGGCAGGACGGCGTCGACGACCTCGGCGTCGTCGGCCACGCACAGCAGGGTGCCGATCGGCCAGAGCCAGAGGTGGTTGCCGCGGTCCGCCATCCGGACGGCCTCGTCGGGCGTGTCGGGGCGGGCGGTGTACGAGGCGTACGCGCGTTCCTCCGGCGGCCGGTACCCGGCGGGTGCCGTGTCGCCGGACCGGGCCAGCCGCAGCAGCTCCACCCAGCCGGGCCCGCCCACGCTCTCGCCGGAGGCCGTGGAACCCGCGTGTCCGGCGGTGCCGGCCGCGGTGTCGGCGAGCCGGAGCCAGGCGTCCGGGTCGGTGCCGAGCTCGGCGCGCAGCAGTCGGCCGGTCTCGGCCCGCCAGGCGGCGGCGAAGGCGAGGCGGCGCCAGTCGTGCGGGAGCTGCAGCAGGTGGCGTGCCGGGAGCACGGCCGTGAGGTCGGCCGCCTGGACGATGCCCTGGGTGTAGGCCCGTTCGAGGGGCTGGACGCCGGTGCCCCAGGTGGTCACGGGGGCGGCGAGGATCTCGTCGGGGGTGGGCGCAGTGGGCCAGGAGCCGTGGGGCGGTGCGATGCCGTGAGCGGCGCAGGCCTCGACGAGCCACTGCGGGGTGGCGAGGCCGGGGGCGGTGTCGCCGTGGTGGTGGGCGAGGAAGCGCAGCACGCCCGGGTCGGCGGGGAGCGGGACCTCGCCGGGAGCGAGGGAGCGCAGGAGGTCGAGGGCGGCGAGTGCCGCCGCCATGCGGGGGCCGCGGGGAACGGCGGGTGCCTCGGCCGCTTCCGCCACTGCCGGACTGCGGTCCGGCGCCGCCGGGCGGGTGTCGGGGGCGGCCGCTTCGCCGTCCTGCGGGCCGGCGGTCGGTGCGCCCGTACCCGTACCGCCGGCGCCCCCGGAGCCGCCGGAGCCGTCGCTCTGCGGGGCCGGGGCCTTCCCGGCTTCGGTGAGCACCTCGCTGAGCGTGCCCGGGTGCCGGGGCAGGAGGGTGTCGAACGCGGCCCAGGCCTCGGGGCGGTCGCCGAGCCGGTCGGCGGCCAGCTCGTGCAGGGCGGCAACGGCGGCGCCGCCGAGCAGCTTCCGCCGGGCCAGGCGGTCCAGGGCGTGCAGGGCGCGCGCCGCCGGGTGCGCGGTGGCGATCAGGTCGACGGGGTTGAGCAGTCCTGCCGCGGCCATGCCTTCGGCCCACAGGCCGGCGTGGTCGTCGAGCTCCTCCTCTGCGAGGCGCTGCCGGGGCGGGGCGGTGTTGCCGGCGCGCCGGCCGCCCGTGCGCCAGGGGGCGTTGAGGGTGCTGAGCCGGAAGGCGAGCCGCTGGGTGTCGTCCGCGGCCTCGTGGCGGGCCAGTTCCTCGCTCGCCTTCGGCATGAACGGCGAGGCGGCGTGCGCCTGCGCGAGGGCGTTCAGGTCGTGGACGTACGGCTCGGACAGCAGGTCGCGCAGGCTGCTCGTACCGCGCGTGGTGGCCAGCAGGGCGGGCAGCCGGGCGGGGTCCTCGTACGGCTCGCACCGCTCCCGCAGCGCGCGCAGCGCCTCGCCCGAACCGTCATCCGAGCCGTCGTCCGCGGCGAGGGCCCCGGCGACGTCGGAGACGACGGCCCGGCTCATGCACCTGCGGACGCCGGGGTCGTCGAGGAGGGCGCGCACCGCCTCCGGGCCGGTGCGCTCCCAGACCCGGACCAGGGCGTACTGCTGGGCGACGCCCCGGGCGCCGCCGATCAGGGCGCGGGCGGCGAGCTGCGGATCGCCGGATCCGAGCAGCGGGGCGAGCCAGGTGTGCGGCACGCTAGCGCCCCGGTCGGCCAGTTCGGCGTACAGCGCCTCGTCCAGGGGGATCCGGTCGAGGCGGTGCACGAGGGTTCGGCGCAGGGACTGCGTGGCGCGGGGGTTGCGGTAGACGGCGGCCCCGACCTGCGGGTCACCGGTGTCCAACAGCCGGGCCAGGACCCGGCTGTCGAGGCGGGTGTGGCGGGCGAGGGCGGTCCGGGTGCGGGGGTCGCCGTACTCGGTGACCGCGGCGGTGACGGCCGGGCCGGGGAGGGAGCCGGTGGCGAGCAGTCCGTCGAGGGTGCGGTCCGGCAGGACGGCCACGGCGGCGGCCGCGTCCTTCGGCGGCGCGTGCTCCAGGAGCAGGGCCAGGGTGGCGTGGACGCTGCGCGGCGCCGGCGGGCGCAGGCCACCGGGGGACGCGGGCGGTACGGGGTGTGCGGGCGGTGGTACGTCGGCCAACAGCTCGGGCAGCGTGCCGCGGTGGGTCGCGAGGGCGTCATGGAGGCCGAGCCACCGCTCGGCGTCCCCGCCGAGGTGGTCCCGTACCAGCGCCTCGAGGAGCTGCCCCGTCTCCGCGTCGGGCCCTGCGGCGGCGGCGACGGCGCCGGCCACCGTCCGGGCGGGCCGTCCTTCCGCCACGGCCCGCAGGGAGGCTCCGGCCGGCGCCGCGGCCGGGGCCTCCCGGGGCAGGCCGAGGAGCGAGCGCAGCGTCCGCGCGGCCGAACTGTCGTGCGAGGTACTCATGGACGCCATGCTAGGAAAGGGGTCTGACAACCCCTCGGCCCGAGACCCTCACGCGCCGCTCGGGACCTTCACGCGCCGCTCGGGCCCCTCAGCCGCCCCTCGGGCCCCTCAGCCGCCGGTCGTGCCGTCGAGCATCTCGCGCAGGATGTCCAGGTGGCCGTTGTGGCGGGCCGTCTCCTCGGTGAGGTGGAGGAGGATCCAGCGCAGGTCGACGTGGAGGCCGCTGCGGACGGCTCGCCGGGCCTGCTCGTCCAGGGCGTGCGCCGCGACCAGTTCGCGGTAGCGGGCGCTCTGCTCGGCGTACTCGTCGAGCAACTGCGGGAGCGGGAAGTCGACGGCGATGCGCATCTCGCGGTCGGGGTCCTCCTCCGTCCATGGGCCCTCGTCCTCCTCGCCGAGGAAGACCACCTGGAACCAGTAGTACTCGACCCAGCGGAGGTGGTTGATCACTCCGCTGACGGTCATCAGCGGTGAGCCGGGAAGGAGCGCCTTGCGGGCGTTCTCCGCGGATATGCCCTCGCACTTGGCGCGGGCGGTGTCGCGGGCGTAGTCGAGGAACGTGGTGAGCTGGGTGCGCTCGTCCCACGCGGGCGGCGTGTCGTCGATTCTGGTCATCGCACGAAGGGTCCACGATCGCCGCGGCCGGTGTCGAGCCCTTTTGCGGTCGAGGGCCCGGTCCCGCTCCGTCCGGTGGTCCCCGCCGGGAGGGTGTCGGCCAGGTAGGCGTCGAGGTCCGGGGCCGGGGCGGCGAGGAGGTGGCGGACCCAGGCGTTGCGTTCGTGGTCGAGGGGCGGCAGTTCCCAGACGCAGCCGATCAGGGAACGGTCCAGGCGGACGAAGTGCGTCGGGTCGCGGTCCGGGCAGCCGAGCACCGGCTGCCCGGCCGCCCCGCCCGCGAAGTGCAGAGCGTTGTCCCAGACCCAGCTGTACACGTTCAGGTAGGCCCCGTCGTCCCCTCCCCGGTGGAGGACGAGGAAGCCGCCCGGCGGTGTTCCGTCCGGTTCGGGGAGGGTGCGCAGGAGTTCGGGCAGGAAGCGGTACGCCGCCTCCTCCACCTCCGGTTCGATCCCGGCCGGGTCGGCGGTGACGTGGTAGCGCTTGATCCGGCGGCCCGCGACCTCGATCGGCGGCCGGGTGGTGAGGAGTTTCTCCGCGAAAGTCATGGGTGGACCGTAGGAGGGCTCCACTGACATCGTGTGGCAGTGAAGTCCAGCCGGCTCGTGATGATCCTGCTCCTGCTCCAGACGCGGGAGCGGATGACCGCCGCCGAGCTCGCGCGGGAGCTCGAGGTGTCCGTGCGTACGGTCTACCGGGACGTGGAGGCGCTGGCCGCGGCCGGTGTGCCGTTGTACGGGGACGCGGGCCATCGGGGCGGGTACCGGCTGCTCGGCGGGTACCGGACGCGGCTCACCGGGCTCAGCAGCGGCGAAGCGGAGGCACTGTTCCTGTCCGGTGTGCCCGGTCCGGCCGCCGAACTCGGCCTCGGCCGGGACCTGGCGGCGGCGCAGCTCAAGCTGCGGGCGGCGCTCCCGCCCGGGTTGCGGGAGCAGGCCGACCGGATGCGGGCGCGCTTCCACCTCGACGCGCCCGGCTGGTACGCGCCCGACACGCAGGTGCCGTTCCTCGCGCGGGTTGCGGACGCGGTGTGGCGGGGCCGGGTGCTGGAGGTGCGCTACCGCCGCTGGAGGGAGCCGACCGACGTCGACCGCCGGCTGCGGCCGTACGGGCTGGTGCTCAAGGCGGGCCGCTGGTACGTGGTCGCAGCTCCCGCAGACGGGCCCGAGCCGGAGCCCACGCCGCGTACGTACCGGGTGGACCGGATCCTGGAGCTGGCCGTCACCGACGAGGAGTGCGCGCCGCCGCCGGACTTCGACCTCGCCGCGCACTGGGAGCGGGCCCGGGCGGACTTCCGGGACCGGTTGTACCGGGGGCGGGCGGAGGTACGGCTCTCCCCGCGCGGGCTGGCCCGCCTGAACGCCGACGACGCGGCGGCCGTGGCGGCCGGCGGTGTCCCGGACCCGGAGCTCGCGGGCTGGACCCGCGCCGTGCTGCCCGTGGAATCCCTGGACCGTGCCGAGGCGGCGTACCTCGCGCTGGGCGCCGACATCGAGGTCCTCGGCCCGCCTGAGCTTCGGGCCCGGATCGCCGTCACCGCCGCGGCGGTGGCCGAACGACACCGGGTGTGACCGGATCCGGCGGTCTCGTCGCCCGCCTCGCCGCACAGCAGGTGGGGCAGAGCCTGCCCCACGCCCCTGCGGAGTTCGACGTCCTCGAAGCACTGCTCGGCTTCCCGGAGGCCGCGCCTCCCGACCTGACCGAACCCGAATCCGAATCCGAGGAGACTTGGCGCCGGTTCCTGGCGGATCTCCTGCGGCACAGCGGGCTGTTCACCCAGGGCGAGTCCGGTTTCCTGTTCCTGCACCGGACCCTCGCCGAGTACTTCGCAGCACAGGCCGTCGCCGGCGATCCCGCGCGGCTGCGCAAGGAGTTGCGGCGGTTCCTCGGCTCCCGCGGCCCCGAGCGGCCCGGCCGCCGGCGCGCCCGGCTTGACCTGCGGCCGGCGCAGCTGTCGTACGTCGGCTTCCTGCTGGACGCGGCCCCGGACCGTCGTGGGCAGTTGGCCGGTGTGCGTGTTCATGCTGGCGCGGGCGGTCGGGGTGCCGGGGTACGGGTTCGCCGGGGACCTGCAGGTGTTGTACGACCCGGCCGCCGTCCCGGCGGAGTCCGCGGGCCTGGCGTCCTACCAGGCCCCTTGGGATCTCGCGCTGTGGGCGCCGTACTGGCTGCTGTCCGGCGTCTGCCGGGGTGTCGCGGCCTTCTGCTACCGGGGCCGGGCGCCGGTTGCGCCGGCTCAGGGCCGGTCGGTGCCGCTGATCCGCTCCAGGTCGGTGAGCAGGGAGTCCAGCCAGGACGCGGCCGCGTAGTACAGCCGTGTGGCGCCGTCCGGTTCCGCTTCGAAGCCGTCGAACGCCGGATCGCGCAGCGGTACGGGGGTCGGCGGTGTGTCGCCGCCGGGGTCGAGGGCGGCCGAGACCAGCAGCAGCCGGCCTGCGACCCGGTCGCCGAGGCGCATGACCTCCGCGGCGGCCTCCCGGCCGAGCGGCGGCACCACGACGGGCGCGGCCGGGCCGCTCGCCGGCGGGGGCGGCGACAGCAGCCGGTCCGAGCCCCACAGGGTGTGGTGGCCGGCCATCATCACGGCCTGCCAGTCCGGTTCCGTTCTGTCGGTGCTGTCAGGCCCATGGGCCCTGTGGGCCCCGGGGGCCCCGAGCATCCGGCCCTGCCCCGCCGGCTCGCTCTGGAACTGTGCGTACGCCGACTCCGCGAGGATCAGCATGCGCCGCAGCGAGCGGTGCCCCGGTACGTACGGCAGCGGTTCGCGCACCCCTCCCGCGGCGATCGACGCGGTCGTGGCGACGACGATCTCCGCCGCGCCGCGCATGAGGACCGCCGCCGAGTGCCTCAGCTCGTCGTGGCCGCCCCGCGGCCACGCCAGCAGCCCGAAGACGGCGCCGATCGCACTGCCTATCAGGACGTCCAGCAGCCGGATCTCCGCCAGCCGCCAGGTGGCGGCCGCGAGCTGGGCGAACACCAGGGCCACCGTCAGCGTGAACAGCGCCTGCGCCCATCCGACGCCCTTGACCGGCCCCACGGTGAACGTCAGCAGCATCACCGGCAGCAGCGCGGCCGCGTACACCTTCGTGTCGTTGCTCACCAGGGCGAGCAGCCCGGCCGTGACCAGCGCGCCGACCAGGGTCCCGGTCAGGGCCACCCGGATCGTCGACCGCGTCTCGCGCACCGTGGTCCGGGTCAGCGTGAGCGTCGCGAGCATCGCCCAGAACCCGTGCGGGAGGGTGTCCAGGCCGGCGACCGTACGGGCTGCCGCGAGGGCGAGGGCGAGGCGTACGGCGTTCTGGAAGAACACCGAGCGCCGGCCGGCGTGGCCCGACAGCCGGATCCACCACAGCTGCGGGGCGCTCATCCCCGCGTACCAGAACCGGTTGACGGGCGCGTCCGCCGCGGCGGCCCGGCCCCGTACGGCGATGTCGGCGGCGGTCGACACGGCGAGCGCGGCGTCGGCGACCTCCAGGACGGCGGCGTGCCGACGCAGCACGGCGACGGGCTCGAGGGGGTCGTAGTGGGTCGCCGCGAGGACGGCGCGGGCCTCGGCCAGGTCGGTGTGGGCGTCCGTGGCGGGCGTCGCGCCGCGCATGCGTGCGGCCGTCTCGGCCGCCGTGCGTTCGACCGCGCGGAGCACGCCGAGGGCGGCCGCCGGGTCGCTCCCCTCGGGGGCGGGCGGCAGCAGGGCGAGGCGGCTGAGGAGCGTACGGGTGGCGAGGGCGGCGTGGGTGAGGGCCCGCTCCCGTACCCCCGGACCGGCGGGGCGCTCGGCTTCCGGCACCTGCATCGGGCGCAGGCTGGTGGCGGCGTCCCCGGCCGCGCGCCCCGTCGGACCGGTCACCCGGTACGGGGCCGTGCCGAGCTCCCGGGCGCAGGCCTGCGCGGTGTCGAGGGCGCGGGCGGCGCGTTCCCGGTACGGGAGGGCGGGCGGATCCGGGAAGAGGAACGCCTCGGCCAGGACGAGCAGGAGGATGCCGACGGTGGTGCCGACGAGCCGTTCGGCGAGGGAGCCGGGGTCGTAGGGCGGGAAGGACGGCAGGATGTAGAGCAGTTGGAGTCCCGGTGCGGCGCCGGCGGGGCGCGGGCCGCCGACGGCGAGGAAGGCGAGGCAGAAGCCGATGACGAGCATGCCGAGGACGGCGCTCCACGTCCGTACGGCCAGGTAGGTGCCGACGGTGACCAGCAGCCAGCTCGCCGGCAGCAGCCGGATCACGACGGCGGCGCGCTGCCGGCCGGTGCCGGGGATGCGGGAGAGCCCGGCCAGGGCCACGGCCGCGAACAGGGCGTAGGTGGCGGCGGTGGTCTGCCCGAAGCCGTAGAGGAACAGGTAGAACGAGGCCCCGGCGGCCAGGGTCACCCGCGCGGCCCGGCGGGCGGCCGGCGCGTAGCGGGCCGCGCTGGGCGGCACGATGCGCCGCACGGCCATCGATGTGATGCCCCGCGTGGTCCGCGGTTCGGTGTGCGGCTTGGGGTGACCGCCCATGTCACCAGGATCACGTAGGCGCGGACACCCGGCACCCTTGCCGCAACGTGCCTGCTCAGCGGCCGTGCAGGAGGTGTTTTCCGGTCGGCGCATGCCGCATACTCCGGCCATGGACATGTCGAGGGGGAGCTCCGGGCGGCCCGCGGCGGTGGCGGCGGCCGCCCTTGCGGCGGTGACGGCGCTGAGCGGCTGCGCCGCGGTGCCCGGGGCGCAGGCGGGCTGCAAGGGCTCGGAGGGCGGGCGCCGGGCCCTGGCGGCGCTGCCGGTGCTCGGGGCGCATCCGGAGGGGGCCGCTTCGCCGCCGGGCTTCGCGGAGCCGTACACGGGCTGCGACGACGACAGCAGCAGCGGCACCGGCAGCGGCGCATGGCTGTACGCCGGCCGGCTGTACACCACGGCGCAGGCGCCGGAGGCGGTGAGCGGGTTCTACCGGGAAGCGGCCGCTGCGGACGGCTGGGCGGCAAAGACCGCCCCCGGCGCCGGCGGCCCCGCCGGCCCGAAGGCTGCGGACCTGTGCTTCGACCGCTCCGGCCCCGGCGGCGCCCGTACGCTCGAACTCCGCTTCATGGACCCGGACGAGGCCCGCGAGGTGTACGGCTACACCCCGCCCGCGGGCGCACGGCCGCCGCGGGTCTACCGCGTCGAGGCGGCAGCCCCCGCGGACGGCGGAACGTTCGCCTGCTCGGACTGACCCCTCGCCCGGCCGCCGCCCTCCCGGCGGCGGTCCGCGTACGGCGGGCTTGACCCTCACACCGTGTCAGGCGGTGGGCTCGGAGACATCATGTTCACCATCGGAGACTTCGCCCGGCACGGCCGGGTCTCGGTCCGGATGCTGCGCCACTACGACGCCATCGGACTGCTGCGCCCCGCCCATGTCGACCCCGCCACCGGCTACCGCCACTACGGCGCAGCCCAACTGTCCCGGCTCAACCGGGTCATCGCGCTCAAGGACCTCGGCTTCACGCTCCAGCAGGTGCAGGACATCGTGGACGAGCGCATCGGCATCGAGGAGCTGCGGGGCATGCTGCGGCTGCGCCGGGCAGAGCTGGCGGCCGGCATGGCGGCCGCGGCGGCGCGGCTGGTGCAGGTCGAGGCGAGGCTCCGGTCGATCGAGAGGGAGGGCCACATGCCCACCGACGACGTGGTCGTCAAGAGCATCCCCGCGGTGCGGGTGGCGGAGCTGACGGCAACCGCCGCGAGCTTCGCCCCCGAGGACATCGGCCCGGTCATCGGCCCGCTCTACGAGGAGCTGTTCCGCCGCCTGGAGGCGGCGGGCACCGGCCCGTCCGGTCCGGGAGTCGCCTGGTACGAGGACGCCCCGGAGGGCGGCGGCGCGATCCTCGTGCACGCCGCCGTCCAGGTGGCGGCGCCGCTGCGGGACGACGCCGTACGGGTCCACGACCTGCCGCCCGTCGAGCGGGCGGCGACCATCGTGCACCGCGGCCCGATGGACGCCGTCCTTCCCACGGCCCAGACGCTGGCCCGCTGGATCGACGGCCACGGCCACCGCTCGGGCGGGTACCCGCGGGAGGTCAACCTGGAGTGCCCGCAGGACCGGGACGGGTGGGTGACCGAGCTGCAGGCGCCGCTGGACGACGCCTGACCCGGGGCCGGGGAGGCGGGACGAGCCCCGCCTCCCCGGCCCGTCGGCCCTGCCGGTCAGCGGGCCAGGACCTCCACCGCCACCGCCTCGGGCACCTGTGCCAGGCCCGCCGGGCGGGTGGTGAACGTGCCCCGGCCCTGTGTGCGGCTGCGCAGCCGGGACGCGTACCCGAACAGCTCGGCCAGCGGGACCACGGCCGTGACCGCGGTCGTCCCGGCCCTGCCGGTGGAGCCGGAGACCCGGCCGCGCCGGGCCGCGAGGTCGCCGAGCACCGCACCGACCGCGTCGTCGGGGACGGTGACCACGACTTCGGCCACCGGCTCCAGCAGGGCCATCGCACTGGCCCGCAGCGCAGCGCGCAGCGCGGCCCGGCCCGCCGTACGGAACGCCATCTCCGAGGAGTCCTTGGAGTGCGTCGCCCCGTCGGTGAGGGTGACCCTCAGCCCGGTCACCGGGTACCCGCCAAGGGGGCCGTCGGCGAGCGCGTCGCGGCAGCCGGCCTCGACGGCACGGATGTACTCCTGCGGCACCCGGCCGCCGACGACCGTCGAGCCGAACGCGAACACCGTCTCGGCCCGGCCGTCGCCGCGGCCGTCGTGCCCGGCCGTGTCCTGTCGTTCTCCTTTCAGCGGTTCCAGCGGTTCCAGCGGTTCCAGCGTTTCCAGCGTTTCCAGCGGTTCCAGCGGTTCGACATCGATGACGACGTGAGCGAACTGGCCCGCGCCGCCATCCTGTTTGACGTGCCGGTGGACCAGGCCCGCCACGCCGCGCACCACGGTCTCGCGGTACGAGACCTGCGGCCGGCCCACGGCGAGTTCCAGCCCGTGGTCGCGGCGGATCTTCTCCACTGCCACCTCCAGGTGGAGTTCGCCCATGCCCGACAGCACCGTCTGACCGGTCTCGGGGTCGCTGCGCACGACCAGCGAGGGGTCCTCCTCGACCAGCCGGGCCAGCGCCGACGCGAGCCGGCCCGTGTCGGTGGTGCGGCGCGCCTCGACCGCGACCGACACCACCGGGTCGGCGACCGTGGGCGGTTCGAGCAGCAGCGGCGCGTGCGGCGCGCACAGCGTGGTCCCGGCGCGCGCCGCCTTCAGGCCGACCACCGCGACGATGTCGCCGGCCTGCGCCTGCTCCAGCTCGGTGTGCTGGTCCGCCTGCACGCGCAGGATGCGGGCGACGCGCTCGGTGCGGCCCGTGCCGGCGTCCAGCACCGTGTCCCCCTTCCTCAGCGTTCCGGAGTAGACGCGCACGTACGTGAGCCGGCCGGTCGCCGTCACCGCCACCTTGAAGGCCAGGGCGGCCACCGGTTCCCCCGGGTCGGGCAGGCGCTGCTCCTGCTCGCCGCCGCCGACCGCGGTGCCCCGTACCGGGGGCGTGTCGGCGGGCGAGGGGAGGTACGCCGCGACCGCGTCCAGCAGCGGTTCGACACCGCGGTTGCGGTAGGCCGAGCCGCACAGGACGACCGTGCCCGAGCCGTCGAGGGTCGCCTCGCGCAGGGCGAGGGCGAGCGTCCCGTCGGACAGGGCGCCCGTGGCGCAGAACTCCTCCAGGGCGGCCGGGTGCAGTTCGGCGGCCGTCTCCTCCAGCAGGCGCCGGCGCCGGTCCGCTTCGGCGCGCAGCTCGGCGTCCAGCCCCGTCACCGTGCTCACCTCGCTGCCCTCTCTCGTCTCGCGCATCTCATGGGTCTCGTACGTGTCGGAGCCGGCGGGCCAGATCAGGGCGCGCATGCGCACCAGGTCGACGAGGCCGGTGAAACCGTCCTCGCGTCCGATCGGCAGCTGGGCCACCAGGGGTACGACGCCGAGCCGCTCGCGCAGCGAGACAACCGCGGTGTCGAGGTCGGCGCCCGCCCGGTCCAGCTTGTTGACGAACGCGATCCGCGGGACGCCGTACCGGTCGGCCTGCCGCCACACCGACTCGCTCTGCGGCTCGACGCCGGCGACGGCGTCGAACACGGCGACCGCGCCGTCCAGCACGCGCAGGGAGCGTTCCACTTCGTCGGCGAAGTCGACGTGGCCCGGCGTGTCGATCAGGTTGATGCGGTGGCCGTCCCAGGTGCAGCTGACCGCGGCGGCGAAGATGGTGATGCCGCGGTCGCGCTCCTGGTCGTCGTAGTCGGTGACCGTGGTGCCCTCGTGGACCTCGCCGCGCTTGTGGACGGCGCCGGTGGCGAACAGGATCCGCTCGGTGACGGTGGTCTTGCCCGCGTCCACGTGGGCGAGGATCCCGAGGTTGCGGACGGCGGTGAGGGCGGGACGGTCGGTGGCAGTGGTGGTGGCGGGGGTTCGCCGGCTGGTGCGCATGGCCCGGGCCTTTCGAAGGTGAGCTGTTCAGGGCTGCGCGATTCCCGGACGTGAAGGGTGAGCTGCGGTCCCAGTCCCGGGGCCACGCCGGTCAGCCGGCCCTGCCGGCCGTCGACGGAGTACCGGACGGACGGCGGGGGCGATCGGGAGGGGGACGCGAGGGACTCGGACGAACCGGAGGAGTACGGCGACTTCAGCGGGTTCGCAGGTACGTCACGGGCATACGGTGCCGGCCGCGCAGCGGGCACCGCGCGTCCCGGGACACCGGGATCACGTCGTACCGGGACGGGGGAACGTAGGCGGCGGTGCGCTGACGGCACATGACCTGTTCCCCTCTCGCTGCGGTGTCGCTCGGATGCCCCGCCAACCGGGTGGCGGGCGCGCCGCGTTGCGGTGGCGGCGCGCGCTGCGAGTGTAGGCAGGCACGCGGCCGCGGGTCACCGCATTTATGTGCCGCCCCGCGCGGACGTTTCGGCGGCCCGCCGGCGCGCCATGTTCGCAGCGGAGGGCGGCGCGGCCGCGGGCGTACGGAGGGAGCGGCGATGGCGGACGGTGGGCGGCGGACGGACATGCGCCGGTCCGGGCTGACGGACACGCGCCTGTCGGGGCTGACGGAGTCGGCCGGTGCGGCCGGGCCGGTCCGGTGGGCGCGGTGGCCCGGCCTGGCGGCAGGCCCGGCCCTCGGCGCGGCCGCGCTGACGGCGGTCGTCGCGCTCGTCCTGACCCTGGCGGCCTTCGGGAACCTGACCGACTTCGGTACGAACCAGCAGTTCGTCCGGCACGTGCTCGCGATGGACACCACCTTCCGGGACCCGGACCTGATGTGGCGGGCCGTCACCTCGCCGAGGCTGCAGAACGCGGTGTACGTCGGCATCATCGCCTGGGAGGTGCTGGCGGCGGCCGTCCTGCTCCGGGCCGTGTGGCTGTGGGGCGCCGCGCTGCGCGGCGGCAGCCTGTGGCGGGCGCGCGCCGCGAGCAGCGCCGGGCTGGTGATGGTGCTGCTGCTGTTCGGACTCGGCTTCCTCGCCGTCGGCGGCGAGTGGTTCGCGATGTGGCAATCGGAGCAGTGGAACGGGCTCGACGCCGCGAGCCGCAACACCCTGCTCGCGGCGGTGGCCCTCGTCCTGGTCCACCTCCCCTCGGCCGCCGGCCCCGACCGGCCGGGCGCCTCCGACCGACCGGGCGTCCCCGACCGGCCGGGCGCCTCCGACCGACCGGGCGTCCCCGACCGGCCGGGCGCCTCCGACCGACCGGGCGTCCCTGACCGGCCGGGCTCCTCCGACCGACCGGGTACCCGCGTGGAACCGGGCAGCCCCGTGGACCCGGGCTCCGCCGCCGGCTGAGACGGCGACCGAGAAGGCGGCGGGGCCCGGAGCCGGGGCGGCGAGCAGGCCGGGCGCCCGCGGCGGTCAGTCCTGGCGGGCCTTGCGTTCGTGCGTGGCCGCGCGGATCTCCTCCGTCGCCTCGCGGAACGCGGGGGCCGAGCGCCGGAAGTAGTCGAACAGCAGCTCCTGCTGCTCGGGCGTGTAGCCGGCGAGCACCTCGGCGATGCGGCGCCGCGCGGGGCCGACGACGGCCTCGACGCCGGCCAGCGCGTCGGGTACGGCCTCGACGACGACCTTGCGCCGGTCGGCGGGGTCGGCCGTCCGCCGTACGTAGCCCGCGCGTTCGAGGCGGTCGATGAGCCGGGTGGTCGCGCCCGTCGTCAGTCCCGTCCCGGCGGCGAGCTCTCCCGAGGTCAGTCCGCCGGCCAGGGTGATCCGGCTGAGCGCGTACCACTCGGACGCCTGCAGGCCCGCCGCCTCCGCCCCCGCCATGCCGTGCAGCCCCACGGCGTCGATGTAGTCCCGGAAGACCGGGCGGCGGTCGTCCTGTTCCGACATCACCACTCCTTTCCTCTTGCCGAATATCTGCATGTATGCAGATAATGCATGTATGCAGTTGCTGCACCAGTCTAGGCAACAGTCCGAGGAGGGGCCTCACCATGAACCGCAGGACCGTCAAGCGCGCCGCCCTCATCACCGCCGCCGTTCTCGCCGTGGGCGCCGGAGCCGGGTACGTCTACCTCGACGCCACCTCCGACGTACGGCGGACGGGGGCGGCCGCCTGCACCGACGTCATCCCGGCCGGCGCCGAGCGCGCCGACGGCGAGGCCGTGTGCGCCACCCTCGACGCCCTCACCGCCGCCTGGGGCCGCGGCGACGCGGACGCCTACGGCCGCCAGTTCACCGAGAACGCCACCTACACCACGTACGTCGGCAGCCACTACGAAGGCCGCTCCGACATCACCGACGGCCACCGCGCGCTCTTCCGGGACTTCGTCAAGGGCAGCAAGCTCGCCGCCAGTTACCTGGACATGCGCTTCCCGGTCAAGGACGTCGCACTGCTGACCGGCCGCGGCGACGACTACACCGGCAGCAAGCCGTCCGCCGAGGAGCTGTCGAAGGTGCAGACGTACACCCTGGTCCGCGACTCCGACGGCG
This sequence comes from Streptomyces sp. NPDC046876, assembly GCF_040645035.1. NCBI lineage: Bacteria > Bacillati > Actinomycetota > Actinomycetes > Kitasatosporales > Streptomycetaceae > Streptomyces > Streptomyces sp. NPDC046876. The sequence goes on from NZ_JBEYXK010000036.1 coordinate 53,588, forward strand.
TGTGGCGGATCGCCGCCTTCCACAACACCCAGCGGCAGAACGTGATGGAGCGCTTCTCGTTCCTGTACTCGCCCGCCACGGCCCCGAAGGCGGAGAAGTGAGCCGCGCCCTGGTCACCGGCGCCACGTCGGGCATCGGCCGGGCCTTCGCCCTCGCCCCGGCCGCGCAGGGCCACACCGTCACGCGGTCGCCCGCAGCGGGCGCCGCCTGAGGGAGCTGACGGCGGAGCTCCCGGGCGAGGGGCACGACCACCTCGCGGTCGACCTGGCCTCCGCCGAGGGGCTGCGCAGCACGGCGGCGACGCTCTCTGCGGCCGCCATCCCGTACGACCTGCTGGTCAACAACGCCGGTTGCGCCCGGCCCCCGGGCCCCTTCGGCGCCGGCCCCACCGGCGGGACCGCGCCCCTCGACGAGGCCGCGCCGATCGAGGGTGCCTCGTCCATCGACGAGACCCTGTCCATCGACGGGGCCCGGCCCATGCTCCGCCTCAACTGCGAGGCCGTGGTCATCCTGTCGCACGCCTTCCTCGGCGCGGCACGCCCCGGGGCCGCCCTGGTCAACGTCGCCTCGGCCCTCGCCTTCACCCCGCAGCCGGGCCAGGCGGTGTACGGGGCCACCAAGGCGTTCGTCACCTCGTTCTCCCAGGCGCTCTGGTACGAGCAACGGCCGCGCGGCATCCACGTCCTGGCCCTCTGCCCCGGCCCGACCGCCACCCGGCCCGGCCTGCACGCGGACACGCCGTCGGTGCTGGTCCACACCCTGGAGGCGGTGGTGGCAGCCGCCCTGAGGGCCCTGCGCCGACGCAGCCGCCACACCGTCCTCCCGGGCCTGGCGAACACCTTCCTCACCAGGACCCTCGCCGCTCTCCCCCGCCGCACGTCCCTCGCGGTCCTCGCAGGCACCTGAAGGCCGTGCCGAGCGGCTGCCGTCGGCCGGTCAGGAGGCCTTGAGGGTGCCGCCGTCGATCACGTGGTCGGCGCCGTGGATGCTGGCGGCGCGGTCGGACAGCAGGAAGGCGACCAGGTCCGCCACCTCTTCGGGTTCGGTGGGGCGCCCCGAGGAGATCGCGAACCGGCCGGGCAGCTCGTCGAGCAGGTCGTCGTGGCCGACCCCGAGCGCGGCGGCCACGCTGCCGCCGAAGCCGTCCGGGTCGGTCCACAGCGGACTGGTGACGACGCCCGGGGAGACGGTGTTCACACGGACACCGCGCGGCGCCAACTCCTCGCTGAGCCGCTTGCCGAACTGGGTCAGGGCGGCCTTGGCCTCCGCGTAACCGACCGGTGAACCGCCGGGCACGCGGGCACTGATCGAGGAGATGTTCACGATCGCCCCCTTGCGTTCCAGAATGCTCGGCAGCGCCGCCTTGGTGGTCCACACGGCACTGAAGAGGTTGAGATCGAATATCCCCTGCCACTGCTGGTCGTCGACGTCCAGGAACCCGGCGAGGGACAGCCCTTCCGGGTCGCCCGCGCCCACGTTGTTGACGAGGAAGTCGATCCCGCCGACCGCGGCGAGCGCCCGATCGACGATCAACCGCGCCCCGTCGCGCGTGCTCAGGTCGACGGACACGGCCGCGGCGGCGACCTCCTCCAGCTCAGGGGTGACGGTGCGGGCCGCACCCACCACCCGGACACCCTCCGCAGCCAGGGTCTGGGCAATCGCCAGGCCGATACCGCGACTTGCACCGGTGACCAGGGCGGTCTTCCCGCTGATACCGAGATCCATGATCTTCCTCTCTCGAATGACAGATTCTTGAACTGGAGGTCTAAAATCAGGGCGAAAAAAGGGCCGCGCGCCGCGACGCAGGCGTCACGTCACACGTCAGAGGCCCGCCAGGGCCGTGTCGATGATCTGGTGCAGAACCGGCCGGTCGAACGTCTTGACCATGACCCGCAGCCCCGCGAGGGTCGTCTGCAAAAGCAGCGCCTGCGCCCTGGCGTCGACGTCCCGGTCGACGTCACCGTCCCGCTGCCCTTGCCGGATGCGGGCGGTGAACAGCTCGATCATCCGCTCCTCCATGCGGTGCACCGCGCGGGCCGCCTCCTCGTCCCGCCCGCCGAGCTCCTCGATCGTCTTCTGGGCCAGGCATCCACGCCGGGCCGGCCCGTCCAGGCTCATGTCCACGAGCATCACGAAGTACGCACGGATGCACTCCTTGGCCGTACCCGGCCGCGAGAGAGCCTCCTCGGTCGACTCCGAACACATCCGGCCGTAGAGGTCCAACACCTTGGCGAACAGCTGCCGCTTGGAGCCGAAGGAGTGGTACAGGCTGCCCTTGGCCACTCCGGTCGCCGCGGCGAGGTCGGCCGGGGAAGTGTCCACGTAGCCCTTGGTCCAGAACGTCTCCATCGCGAGCGCGATGACGACGTCCGGTTCGAAGCTCTTCGGCCTGCCCATGGACGCACCGTAGTGATCATTTGACCTCCAGGTCAACTACTCGCGCCCCAGCAGCCGCCGACCACGGTCCCACCCCTGACCGACAACGGCGATCTCCGCGCCGCACAGCCGGACCGGCATTGCCGCGCCTCGACGGCGATGAGAAACTTTGCCTGTACGGCCACTGACGCAAGCCCCTGCGGGCTGTACCACGAGCGGCAAGCCGCAGGCTGCGCCAACACCTTCGGTGGATTCGAGGTCTCCGGAAGAAGGTGGACCCACCGTGCCCCACCGTCCCCTCAAGGCCGCAGCAGCCCTTGCCGCTGCAGTGGCAGCCGCTTTCGGCCCGGCTCCCCCTCACGCCGCGGCCCACGCCGAACCGCCTCAATCCCCTGCCGTTCAGGCCGCCCTACAGGCGCTGCGGGCGCAAGGCCTGGCCTCGGATGCACCCGTGCTGTGCAGCGGCAACACATGGATCGTTCACAACACCATCGTCGCCGCCGTCTGCATCGGCAAAGAGGAGGAAAGCGTCGGCGGCGGCATCTTCATCGTCGCCGGGTCCCTCGGGAACCGCAGCCGCCGCGCCATCGAGGGCGGCATCGCCCTCTACATGGGGCCTCAGCCGAACCAACTGGTGCACTCTTGCGAACAAAACGTGCCCCCCAACCGGATCGTCACGTGCACGTCCAAAGAGTTGCACCACACTTACCCCGCAATCGGAGTGGGGAAATTCACCAACATCTCCAGGGGCGGATCCGAGACGATCCACAGCCCAGCGTATGACTCCTAGTCAAACCGCGTGCCACCGCAGAGATCATTCCCCTCGCCAACGGACACACCTCACGGGTGGGGCGGTGCCCGTCCGTGACCGTGAGTTCGGGGAGGAGCGGCCGTCGCCCTGGCATGGAGCTTTCATGGCGCCCCCCGGCGCCATGATCCAGGACGTGGCCGGCATCTCCATCGGCAGGCCACGAGGACCGTCAGGAGCCCGCCCCAGAGGGTTCCGCTGCGGCGGCCGCCGCCTCAGCCGTTGAGGGAGCGCATCAGGTCCGGGGAGTAGCGGTCGCCGGAGGCGACGCCGCGCGGGGCCACGGCCTCGATCGCGGCGATGTCCTCCTCGGTGATGGTCACGCCGGTGGCCGCGACGTTCTCCTCCAGGTAGCTGCGGCGCTTGGTGCCGGGGATCGGGACCGCTCCCTGGTGCAGGACCCACGCCAGCGCCAGCTGGGACGGGGTGACGCCCTTGGCCTCGGCGAGACGTCGGACGGCGTCGACGACGGCGAGGTTGCGGGCGAAGTTCTCGCCCTGGAAGCGGGGGTCGGTGCGGCGGAAGTCGTCCTCGGCGAAGTCGTCCGGGCTGGTGATGGCGCCGGAGAGGAAGCCGCGGCCCAGCGGGGAGTAGGCGACCAGGCCGATGCCGAGCTCCTCCAGGGCGGCCCGGACCCCGTCGCCCTCGATGCCGCGCTCGAAGAGGGAGTACTCGGTCTGGACGGCGGTGAGGGGGTGGACGGCATGGGCGCGGCGGATCGTGGCCGCCGCGGCCTCGCTGATGCCCAGGTAGCGGACCTTGCCGGCGGTGACCAGCTCCGCCATCGCGCCGATGCTCTCCTCGATCGGCACGTCCGGGTCGACGCGGTGCAGGTAGTACAGGTCGATGTGGTCGGTGCCGAGGTGGCGCAGCGAGCGGTCGGCGGCGCGGTGGATGTACTCGCGGCGGCCGTTGTGGCCGCGCATCGTGCCGTCGTCGTCGAATTCGATGCCGGTCTTCGTCGCGATGACGACCTTGTCGCGGCGGCCCGCGACGGCCTTGGCGATCAGCTGCTCGTTGCGGAAGGGGCCGTAGCCCTCGGCGGTGTCGAGCATCGTGACGCCGAGCTCGAGGGCCCGGTCGATCGTGGCCAGCGATTCGGCCTCGTCCGTGGCCCCGTAGAAGGCGCTCATGCCCATGCAGCCGAGGCCTTCGGCGCCGACCTGCAGACCCTGGGTGCCGAGCGCGCGCAGTTCCATGACGTGTTCTCCCGAGAAGCAAGCAAGTAACTAACTGGTTATGCACCAGTGCACCATCCGCGAGCACTCTTGTCAATAACCGGATAGTTACTTGCTAGCCTGGGAGCCATGGCACGCGATTCACAGGCAACGAAGGCCCGGATACTGGCGGCGGCGTTCGACGAGTTCGCCGAGTACGGCATCGCCGGCGCCCGGGTCGACCGCATCGCCGACGCGGCCGAGGCCAACAAGCGGATGATCTACGTCTACTACGGCAACAAGGAACAGCTCTTCGACCAGGTCATCCAGCAGGCCCTGGAGCAGGGGGCGGAATCCGTCCCCTTCGACGCCGAGAACCTGCCCGGCTACGCCGGAGCGATCTTCGACCACCTCACCGCGGACCCCCGCCTCATGCGGCTGGTGATGTGGAAGCGGCTGGAGCGCCCCGAGGCGACCTCGCTGGAGGCCGAGTCGTACGAGCGCAAGACCGCTGCCCTGGCCGCGGCCCAGCGGGGCGGCCACGTCGACCCCACCCACGACCCGGCCGACCTGCTGATGCTGGTCCTCGGACTGGCACAGGCCTGGTTCACCACGGCCGGCGGGGCGACGGGCGACGCGGCAGGCGGGCCGACGTGGTCGGAGTACCTCCGGGAAGGGCACCGCGCGGCGGTCATCGACGCCGTGGCCCGGCTCGTCGCCGTACACGAGCGGCCGGAGCAGCCCGCGTCCGCATCGCGCGCCGAGGGGCAGTGACCCTGGTGTGCGGGCCGCGGCGGTTCAGGGATTCTCGGCGGCCCGGCGAAGCAGCGCAACCGGTTGATCGACCGAGGTCCACCTGGTCTTCATGCCGTACGGCTCCTGCTCGTCCTCGCTGAGCACTTCCTGGCTGTCCGGGTCGCGGGCGATGTGGACTTCCATGCAGGGGATGGTGTCCCCGGGCGCGAGGAGCTTTCCCTCACGCCACTTCGGGATCACCCACCACATGGCCGCCCAGTCGGGAGCCTGGGTCATGTTCATGATCGCGCTGCTGCGGTAGATCCTCGACCGGTAGCGGAAGAAGTCGTCCCCCGGGTTCGCGAGCCACGAGGGGGCGCCCCAGACGGGCTTGCGGTCGGCGGAGTCCACGTCCCACGAGTACTCGATCGACTTCGGGTAGCTGTTGGCGAGCTTGCAGCGGTCGGCCCGGATGAAGGAGACCGCCGCGTCCAGCTCGACGCGTCCCTGGCCGACGTCCTTCAGCGGCACTTCGATGACGGCCTGCTTCGAGAAGTCGTCGCCCGGGTCGAGGCGGCTGCCCGCAGAGGCGATCTGCCCTGCCCCCAGCAGGCGGGCGGGGGCGTTGAAGTCCTCGTACCGGTTGGTGTCCCAGGCGTCGCCCAGCTCGTCCCGCCACCTCTTCAGTCCGGTGCCCTTCTCACGGAACGCAGTGGTCGGCCACGAAAGGCCACCATGAAGGGGACCTTGGGCGGGGCGACGTACGGGATGTACATGGCGGAGTACGCCACGCTCGCGGAACCGATCAGAGCCGACAGGGCGACTCCGGTCGCGAAACCCTTGGGGTGCGGAATCCCCCGCCAGACCTTCTGCCGACTGACCTCCCACAGAGCCCAGACGGACCACGCCACCAGGGCGATCCAGAGCCAGAACAACCCGGCGCCGTAGCCCCCCTCCCACTGCAGGACCAGGAACATCAGGCTCGTGACGGTCACGATCACGAGGCCCAGCAGGACGCACTGCCCCGCGTACCGGGTGGCCCGCTTGCCCCAGTAGTCGAGGCGATGACGTGCGGTCGGCCGGACGTCATGGCGCAAGGATCGCCGCGCCGGGAGCGGGCCGCAGCCGACACGGGCATCCGGGTGACCGGCCTCCCTTACTCCTCCGCCCCACCTGCCGGCCGTGCCCCGAGGCGGCCGCCTTCACGGTCAGGGCCGGCTCGGCCGCTGTACGGACTGCGCCCGCAACACGGCCGCGAGGAGCCCGGGGAACGCCTGTTCCATCTCCTGCCCGCGCAGGGTGTTCATGCGCGAGGTCCCCACGTAGTACTGCCGGATCAAGCCCGCCTCGCGCAGCACCTTGAAGTGGTGGGTGGCGGTGGACTTGCTGACCGAGATGTCGAACTCGCCGCAGGCTGTGTCCGCGCCCCCGGCGTCGAGCTGCGCCACGATGCTGCGGCGGACCGGATCGACAAGGGCCTCCAGCACCTGCTGGAGGGAGACCTGCGCGAGCTCGGGATGTGACGGCGTGCGTTCCATGCCCCCGATAGTACGACGCCCATCAAAGTTTGACCACGGTCGTACTTTCATGCCACGGTGGATCACCCATCCGGCAACGGCAATCGGAGGACTTGAGTCATGGCGGCAACGGTGCGGTTCCACGAGATCGGCGGCCCCGAGGTACTGCGGCTGGAGGACGTCCCCGCAGGCGAACCGGGGCCGGGTGAGGCGCTCGTCCGGATCGAGGCGATCGGCGTCAACCGGGCCGAGGCCCTCTTCCGCAGCGGCCGGTACATCGAACCCGTCCGCCGGTTCCCCTCCCGGCTCGGCTCCGAGGCCGCCGGTGTCATCGAGGCGCTCGGCCCCGGGGTGACCGGCTTCGAGGAGGGGCAGGCCGTCAGCGTCATCCCGAACTTCTCGCAGAACGACTACGGCGTGTACGGGGAGCAGGCCGTCGTGCCGGTCAGTGCGCTGCTCCCGCGGCCCGAGGGCGTGGACGCGGTCTCGGGGGCCGCGGTGTGGATGCCGTACCTGACGGCGTACGGCGCGATGGCCGAGATCGGCGGGATCCGGGCGGGGGACGTGGCCGTGGTCAACGCCGCGTCCAGCAGCGTCGGCCTGGCCGCGATCCACACCGCCAACCGGCTGGGCGCGACCCCGATCGCCGTCACCCGCACCCGCGCCAAGCAGCGGCAGCTGCTGGAGGAGGGGGCGGCCGAGGTCCTCGTCTCCGAGGAGGAGGACGTGGCCGGGCGCGTGCTGGAGCTGACCGGCGGCCGGGGCGCGGAGTACGTCTTCGACGCGGTCGCGGGGCCGGGCGTGGTGGACCTGGCGCGTGCGGTGGCGGCCGACGGGACGCTGTTCCTGTGGGGCGCCCAGAGCGGGCAGCCGACGCCGTACCCGGGGTTCGACCTCGGGATGCCGGCGCTCAACATGCGGACGTACACGATGCTCGAGACGGCGAAGGACCCGGAGCGGCTGCGCCGGGCCGCCGCGTTCGTGGCCTCGGGGCTGCGGGGCGGGTACTTCCGGCCGGTGGTGGACCGCCTCTTCCCGCTGGAGGAGATCGTGCAGGCGCACCGCCACATGGAGTCCCACACCCGGTTCGGCAAGATCGTGGTCACCGTGGCCGGGTGAGCGGTCCCCGGCCGGCGCACGCCCGCCACCTGCCGGGATGTCCCCGGCGGCCCCCCGTGCCACAGTGGACGAGGAGGCGTCGATGGATGAATCCCGGCAGGGGCCCGAGCTCAGCGAAGAGGGGCTGCGGCGGCTCCTGCACGGGCTCACGGCCGTGCGCGACGGCGATTTCACCATCCGCCTGCCCGAGGGCTCCGAGGGCCTCCTCGGCGAGATCGCGACGGTCTACAACGGCATGGTCGACCAGCTGTCCCTGGTGACCTCCGAGGTGACGCGGGTCGCGCGCGAGGTCGGCGGCCAGGGGCTCCTCGGCGGCCACGCCCGCGTGCACCGGGTGAGCGGCATCTGGCAGGAGCTCGCCACCGGCGTCAACACGATGGCCGACAACCTGACCTCCCAGGTCCGCTCGATCGCGCAGGTCGCCACCGCCGTCGCCAACGGCGACCTGACCCGCAAGATCCGTGTCGACGCGCGCGGTGAGATCCTCGAGTTGAGCGAGACCATCAACACCATGGTCGACCGGCTCTCCGCCTTCGCCGAGGAGGTCACCCGCGTCGCGCGCGAGGTCGGGACCGAGGGCAAGCTCGGTGGCCAGGCCACCGTCCAGGGCGTCTCGGGCACCTGGAAGGACCTGACCGACAACGTCAACTCGATGGCCGACAACCTCACCAACCAGGTCCGCAACATCGCCCAGGTCACCACGGCCGTCGCCCGCGGCGACCTCACCCGCAAGATCGACGTCTCGGCGCGCGGCGAGATCCTCGAACTCAAGACCACCATCAACACGATGGTCGACCAGCTGTCCTCCTTCGCGGCCGAGGTGACCCGCGTCGCCCGCGAGGTGGGCAGCGAGGGCAGACTCGGCGGCCAGGCCGAGGTGGAGGGCGTCTCCGGAACCTGGAAGCGGCTCACCGAGAACGTCAACGAGCTCGCCGGGAACCTCACCCGCCAGGTCCGTGCGATCGCGGCCGTGACGAGCGCCGTCGCCGAGGGCGACCTGACCCGCTCGATCACCGTCGACGCCCCGGGCGAGGTCGGCGACCTCAAGGACAACATCAACGCGATGGTCGAGTCCCTGCGCATCACCACCCGCGCCAACGAGGAGCAGGACTGGCTGAAGACGAACCTGGCCCGGGTGTCCGGCCTGATGCAGGGCACCCGGGACCTGACCGACCTGACCCAGCTGGTGATGAACGAGGTCCCGCCGCTGGTCGGGGCCGAGTACGGCGCGTTCTTCCTCGCGGACCGGGACGACAAGGGCCCGTACCTCGTCATGACGGCCTGCTACGGGACGCCCGACGACCCCACCTCTCCCCCGCGCCGGTTCCGCTTCGGCCAGTCCCTGGTCGGTCAGGCGGCCGGCTCGCGGCGCACCCTGTCCGCCGAGCACCTGCCGCCCGGGTACGCCACCATCTCCTCCGGGGCCGGTTCGGCGGAGCCGGCCGTGCTGCTCGTCCTGCCGATCGTGGCCGAGGACCAGGTGCTGGGCGCCGTCGAACTGGCCTCGCTGGTGCCGTTCACGGCGATCCACCGCGACTTCCTCGACCAGCTCATCGAGACGGTCGGGGTGAGCGTCAGCGCCCTGATCGCCAACTCCCGCACCGACGAGCTGCTGGAGCGCTCGCAGAGCCTGACCGCCGAGCTGCGGGCCCGTTCGCAGGAACTCCAGGCCCGCCAGGAGGAGTTGCAGCGCTCCAACGCCGAACTGGAGGAGAAGGCCGCCCTGCTCGCCGACCGCAACCGGGACATCGAGCGCAAGAACCTCCAGATCGAACAGGCCCGCCAGGAACTGGAGGTCCGCGCCCAGCAGTTGTCCCGGACGTCCATGTACAAGTCCGAGTTCCTGGCCAACATGAGCCACGAACTGCGCACCCCGCTCAACAGCCTGCTGATCCTGGCGCAGCTGCTCGCCCGCAACCCTGACGGAAACCTCACCGACAAGCAGGTGGACTACGCCGAGGTGATCCACTCGGCGGGCTCCGACCTCCTCCAGCTGATCAACGACATCCTCGACCTGTCCAAGGTCGAGGCCGGCAAGATGGACCTGTACCCCGAGCCCTTCCCGCTGCGGCAGCTGCTGGAGACCCTGGACTCCACCTTCCAGCCCGTGGCCGCCGCCCGGCAGTTGGAGTTCCGGGTGCTGACCGGGCACGGGCTGCCCGAGGAGCTGTTCACTGACCAGGCGCGGCTGCGGCAGGTGCTGCGCAACCTGATCGCGAACGCGCTGAAGTTCACCGAGGAGGGGCACGTCGAGCTGCGGGTGGACGTCGCGGCCCGGCACGAGGTCCCGGCCGCCGTTCTCGTCGACGAGCACACCGGGGCCGCGGAGGAGGACGGGGTCCTCGCCTTCCGCGTCGCGGACACCGGCATCGGGATCCCGGCGGACCGGCTGGAGATCGTCTTCGGCGCGTTCCAGCAGGGCGACGGCACCACCAGCCGCCGTTACGGGGGCACCGGGCTCGGCCTGTCCATCAGCCGGGAGGTGGCCCACCTGCTGGGCGGTGCGGTGGAGGTGCGCTCCCGGCCGGGCGAGGGCAGCGTGTTCACGCTCTACCTGCCCGTACGGCTGCCGCCGCCGCCCGGACCGGCCCCGGGCACCGCCTCGGCCGCGCTGGGCCCGGGGCCGGTGGGCGCCGCAGCGCACGGGGAGGGTGTCCCGCGGACCGGTTCCCGTCGGGAGGTGACGGTGCTCGTGGTGGACGACGACGCGCGCAACGTGTTCGCCCTCACCGAGATCCTGCGCCGGGAGGGCATCCGCGTCCTGCGGGCCGAGGACGGCCGGGCGGGGCTGCGGCTGCTGGCCGAACACGAGGACGTGGACCTCGTGCTGATGGACGTGATGATGGCCGGCATGGACGGCTACGAGGCCACCGCCGCGATCCGCGCCCTGCCCGGCTACCGGCACGTGCCGATCATCACCGTGACCGCGCAGGCCATGCCGGGGGACCGCGAGAAGGCGCTCGCGGCGGGCGCCGACGACTACGTCACCAAGCCGGTGGACGCGGACGAGCTGGCGGCCCGGATCCGCAGCTGGCTGGCCTGAGGCGCGGCCCGAGGGCTCGAGCGCCTCATGGCTCGAGCACGCGCCTGGCTCAAGCACCCTCCTGCACGACCCGCACCAGGACCAGGCTCGTGTCGTCGTCGGTGTTGCCCCGCGCCTCCGCGAGCAGCCGGTCGGCGATCGGCTCGAGGCCGGCGTCCGCGAGGGGTTCGAGGGACCGCATCAGCTGGGCCATCCCCTCGTCGAGCGAGCTGTGCCGGCGCTCGACGAGGCCGTCCGTGTACAGGACCAGCAGGTCGCCCGGGCGCAGCGCGGTGACGGTCTCCGTGTACTCCGCCGACGGCAGGGCGCCCAGCAGGATGTCGCCGGGGGTCTCCAGGAGGCGGGCGCGGCCCTCGCGGAGCAGGATCAGCGGCAGGTGGCCGGCGCTGGACCAGCGCAGCAGCCGCTCCTCGGGCTCGTACAGGGCGCACGCGGCGGTCGCGGTGGGGTTGCGCAGCGCCATGGACACCTCGTTGAGCCAGGCCATCAGCTGGGCGGGCCCGGCCCCGGTGAAGGCGAGCCCGCGCAGGGTGTTGCGCAGGGCGACCATGGCGGTGGCGGCTTCGACGCCGTGGCCCGCGATGTCGCCGACGGCCACCATGACCCGGCCGTCGGCGAGCGGCAGCACCTCGTACCAGTCGCCGCCCACCCGGTACTCCTGTGCCGCGGGCCGGTAGCGGGCCGCGGCCAGCAGCCCGGGCAGCTCCACGGAGGCCGGCACCTCGGGGACGATGGCCCGCTGGAGCCGCCGGACTACCTCGTGGCGGGCCGCCGCCTGCGCCTCCACCACGGTCAGCTGGTCGTACGTGGCGCCCAGCGCCAGCTCGGTCAGGTGGCGGGCGGAGACGTCCTGGAAGACCCCCGTCACGGCGACGGTGGCCGCTGCGCGCACGAGGGGTTCGGCGCTGATGCGGACGTAGCGGTTGCCGCCGTCGCCGCGGACCAGCCGGACCAGCGCGTGCGCGCCCTCCTGCCGGATCGTCAGGTCGTCCAGCAGTTCGGCCAGGGCCTCCTTGTCGTCCGGGTGGACGCGGGGCAGCAGTTCCCGCAGCGGGAGGGCCGGGGCGTCCGGCGCCATGCCGACGACCGCGTACGCCCGCTCGCTCCAGCGCACCGTTCCGGACACCAGGTCCTCCTCGAACAGGGCGAGCTGTTCGAGCCGGTCCAGTACGCGGCGCAGCAGCCGGTCGGGATCGTCCGCGGTGCGCCACAGCAGGACGGACCGGTCCGGGCCGACGGGCAGTGCCCGTACGTCGGTCAGCCCGCCGACACCGCCGCCCGCGCCATCGCCGGCGATCCGGTCCGCCTCACGGGGCGCGGCGTCGGCGAGGGCCTGCGCGAGGAGATTCTCCAGGTCGGCGCAGTGCTCGGGCAGCACCTCGGCCAGCGTGCGCCCGACCGGGTCCGGGACGCCGGCGAGCAGCCGCTGCGCGACGGGGTTGGCGTGGGCGATGTGCCAGTCGGCGGGGGCGTCGGGGCGGTGCAGGAGGAGCGCGGCGGCGGTGAGGGAGTCCAGTACGGCCGCGAGCGGCGGGGAGGCGCCGACGGTGTCGGCCGCGGCCGGATCGGGGGCGGCGTCGAGGACGCGGGCCGCCGTGTCCGCCAAGGCCTCCAGGGCGCGGCGCAGGGTCAGGTCGAAGGAGACCGGGCCGGGCCAGACGGCCAGCAGAACGCCGTCGACGGTCCCGTGGTGGCGCAGCGGCAGCACGGCGCGGCCGGCCTCCGGGCCGGGGCCGGGCAGCGGTTCGCCCGGCGGCGGGCCGGCCGGGAACCAGCCGGGGCCGCCTTCGTCGCACGCGGTGTGCAGGGCGCCGCTCAGGTGGGCCGGGAGCCACTGCCAGTGGACGGCCTGCAGGGGGCTGCCGCCGGTGTGGGCGACGAGCTGCAGGCAGTCGGTGGCGGTGCGCCGCCACAGCCACACCTCGCGGACGCCGAGGGGGGCGAGTCCTCCCTCCAGCAGGGCCGCCGCGGCCTGGCCGGCGGCTTCGGCGGCGCCGACGGCGGTGTCCGTACGCCGCAGTCGGCGGGCGGCGGGGGTCGGTGGGGCGGGCGGGGCGGAGGGGGCAGCGGAGGCTCCGGCCGTGGCGTTCACGATGTCCGCGGCGACATCGGACACGCTCATCCCGGTGCCGGAGGCGAGGCGGCCGAGGTGGTCCGCGGCCTCGGCCGGGGATACGCCGAGCTGGGCGACGAGGATCCCGGTGGCGAGGTCGCGCAGGCGAAGGTCGGCGCGGGCCGCCCGGAGCGCGGCGATCTCGCCGGTCAGCGCGCGCACGGCCCGCTGGAGCGGGCCGGCGTCGAGCTCGCTGTCGGTACCGGTACCGGTACCGGCGCCGGGCTCGAGGCCCCGGACCGGTTCGCCGGGGACCTGGTGCATGTCACCCTCCGGGGGGCGTAGCGGCGTCACCGACGGGGGCCCGGACCGGATCGGACTCAGGGATCGCCTGCCCCGATTTTACTCGCCGCACCCCGCCAGGACGTCCCCCGACCGCCGGCACCTTCAGCCTCGCCGGCGTTTGAGGCGCGGGGTCTGGGGCGGAGCCCCAGCGCACCCCCCGGCCGCCGCCATCAAAGCCCAGGCGGCGTACGCCCTCAAGCAGGCCGCGGAGGAGGGGCTGGCCGACCGGGTCG